>NZ_LZKE01000113.1:0-57271 GCF_001672675.1 Mycobacterium sp. E2327 | reverse complement strand
GCGATCGCGCGCAGGGCCACCCGCACCTGCCCGGGCTGCAGCGGCGCCTCGGCGTCGGGCACCGGTTCCAGGCGCAGGTTTTCGAACGTGCCGGCGCTGCTGATGCCCAGCCGCCACGGCCCTTCGGCCGGAGGTACCAGGAGACCGTCGACCGCGCGGCTGCCCTGCACCCGCGGGTGGTGATGCGTTCCGCCGCGCACCAACACCTGCGGCTCGCCGAGCGCGAGAATGGCGGCGATCGCCCGATCGTCCAGCGGCGCATCGGTATCCACGAGGACGATCCGGCCGGGATGCTCGGTCTGCGCCGACCGTGCCAGCCCCCACACCGCGGCGCCGGCCAAGTCGGTGACGTCTTCCCCCGGCAATGCCATCGCACCGCGGGTGGCCACCACCAACACGCCGGAGTCATGCTCGGACAACCACGACTGCACGGCGGTCAGCGCCTGATGCGTGCGCTCGTGGGTCTGCGTCACCGGATCATGCTCGGCGGCAAGGGATTCGAACAACCGGTATGACGGCGTATCCCCGGCCGCGGCGGTCGCCGTCGCCGGCGACCAGTTCACCTCGAAGAGCCGGTCCGGGCCCGCACCGGACACCGCCGCGCGCAGCTGCTGCTCGCTGACCGGCCGGGCCGCCATCGCCCGCACCGACAGCACCGGCAACCCCAGACCGTCGGCGAGTTCGATGGAAACCGCCTTGGAAACCGCCTTGGCCGCCGACGTACCGGCCGGCGCGATGCGCGCGCGCACCGCTGACGCGCCCGCCGCGTGCAGCGACACACCCTCCCAGGAGAACGGCAACACGATTTCGTCTGTCCCGCCGGCGATTTGATCGCCTACCACCAGCGCGTGCATCGCCGCGTCCAGCAACGCCGGGTGCACGCCGAACCCGTTGACGCCCCCGGCGGCGTCCGGCAGCCGCACCTCGGCGAACACCTCGTCGCCGCGGACCCAGGCCGCGGTCAGGCCCTGGAACGCGGGGCCGTAGCCGTAGCCGCGCGCCGCCAGCCGTTCGTAGCCCTCGGCCGGGTCGGCCGCGACCGCCCCCGCCGGCGGCCAAACCGACAGGTCCGCCGTCGGCTCGACCGTCCCCTTGCTGAGCGTGCCCTCGGCGTGGCACATCCATCCGGAGCCCGCGTCGTGGCGCGAGAAAATCGACACGCTGCGCCGACCGCCCTCGTCCTCGGCTCCCACCACCACTTGCACGGCGACCGAGCCCGAGCCGGAGTCCTTGGCGGGCAACATCAATGGCGCCTGCAGCGTCAGTTCGTCGACCGTCGAGCAACCGACTTCGTCGCCGGCGCGGATCGCCAACTCGACGAACCCCGCGCCGGGGAATACGGCCGCACCGGACACCGCGTGATCGGCGAGCCAGCCCTGCAGGCCGGCCGACAACCGGCCGGTCAGCAGCACGCCGCCGGAGGACGGCAGCTCGACGACCGCGCTCAGCAGCGGGTGCTCGCTGGTTCCCAGACCCAAGCCCGTGGCGTCGGCCGCGACGCCCTCCCCGGACAGCCAAAACCGGCGTCGGTCAAAGGCGTAGGTCGGCAGCTCCACGAAGCTCGCCCCGTCCAGCGCGCCGCGCCAGTCGACGCTCACTCCCGCGACGAACGCCGTGGCGGCCGAGGTCAGGAACCTCTCGAGGCCGCCGTCGTCGCGGCCCAGCGTGGGCACGACGATCGCGTCACTGATTTGCGGGCTGTCGCCGGCTAAGCAGCTGTTGGCGGTGTCTTCGATCCCGGCGATCAAGGCCGGGTGCGGGCTGGATTCGATGAAGGTTCGGAATCCGTGCTCGCACGCGCTGCGCACCGCCTGGTCGAACTGGACGGTCTGCCGGATGTTGCGATACCAGTAGTCGGCGTCCAATCCCGCAGTGTCGAACCGGTTTCCGGTCACGGTCGAGAAAAACGCGGTGCGGGAGGACCGCGGCTCGATGCCGGCCAACACGTCGGCGAGCTCGCCTCGGATCGCCTCGACCTCGACCGAATGCGACGCATAGTCGACGTCGATCCGCCGGGTGCGCAGCTCCAGGTCGGCGCAGAACCCGACGAGTTCGTCCAGCGCGGCGCCGTCGCCGGACACCACGACGGCCGATCGGCCGTTGACGGCGGCGATGCTGACGCGATTTCCGTAGGGCGCCAACAGTTCCCGCGCCCGCTCGGTGCTGCACGCGATGGACAGCATGCCGCCGGGGCCGGCCAGCGACCTCAGCAGCTTGCTGCGCAACGTGACGATGCGGGCGGCGTCGGCCAGCGACAGCGCACCGGCGACATAGGCCGCAGCGATCTCGCCCTGCGAGTGCCCGATCACCGCGTCGGGACAGACGCCGACCGACTTCCACAGCTCCGCCAGCGACACCATCACCGCAAACAGCACCGGCTGCACCACGTCCACCCGGTCCAGGCCCGGCGCGTCGGGCGCGCCGCGCAGAACGTCGGTCAGCGACCAGTCGACGAACTCGGCGAAGGCCTCCTCGCACGCCTGGATCTGTTGCGCGAATAGCGGTGCGGTGTACAGCAATTCGACGCCCATGCCCAGCCACTGGGAGCCCTGGCCGGGAAAGACAAAGACGGTCTTGCCCGCCGGGGCGGCGGTTCCCCGGATCACCGATACGGGTTCGTCTGCTGCCAGCTCATCCAGCCCGGCCAGCAACCGGTCCCGGTCACCGCCGACAACCACGGCACGATGCTCGAAGTCCGACCGGCCCGCCAGCGTCCACGCCACATCGGCGGCATCGAGATCGGCATGGGCGCGCATGTGCGCCGCCAAGCGGGCGGCCTGAGATTGCAACGCCTTCGCGGACTTTGCCGACACCGCCCACGGCAGCGCCGCCGGCGCCGGGCCGGGCTCGCGTTGCGGGGCCTCGGGCACAGCCTCGACGATCACGTGCGCGTTGGTGCCGCTGATCCCGAACGACGACACGCCCGCTCGGCGCGCGCGGCTCGCCGGCCAGGGCTGGTTCTCGGTGAGCAGCGACACCGCGCCCGCGGACCAATCCACGTGCGGGCTGGGGACATCGACGTGCAGCGTCGCGGGCAGCGTCTCGTGGCGCATCGCCTGCACCATCTTGATCACCCCGGCGACGCCGGCGCCGGCCTGCGTGTGACCCATGTTCGACTTGATCGATCCCAGCCACAGCGGGGCGTCGCGGTCTTGGCCGTACGTGGCCAACAAGGCCTGAGCCTCGATCGGATCACCCAGCGTGGTCCCGGTGCCGTGACCCTCGACGACGTCCACGTCGGCGGCCGAAATCCCGGCATTGGCCAGGGCGGCACGCACCACCCGCTGCTGCGACGGCCCGTTGGGCGCGGTCAGCCCATTCGACGCGCCGTCCTGATTGACGGCCGAACCGCGCACCACCGCCAACACGGGATGCCCGAGCCGTCGCGCATCCGACAACCGCTCGACGACCAGCATGGCCCCGCCCTCGGACCAGCCGACGCCGTCGGCGGCGCCCGCGTAGGCCTTGCAGCGGCCGTCCGGCGCCAGGCCGCGGTGCCGGCTGAACTCGACGAAGACCGTGGGCGTGGCGTTGACGGTCGCGCCGCCGGCCAGGGCCAGGTCGCATTCGCCGGTTCGCAGCGACTGCACGGCCATGTGCAGGGCCACCAACGACGACGAGCACGCCGTGTCCACCGACACGGCCGGACCTTCCAGCCCGAGCACATACGACACCCGGCCGGAGGCCACGCTGGAGGTCATGCCGGTGAGCCGGTAACCCTCGATCTCCTCGGCCAACATGCCGTAGCCCTGAACGATGAGCCCGGCGAAGACGCCGGTCGCGCTGCCGCGCAGCCCACTGGGATCGATCCCGGCCCGCTCCAACGCCTCCCACGACAACTCCAGCAACATCCGGTGCTGGGGGTCCATCGCCAGCGCCTCGCTGGGCGCGATGCCGAAGAACGCGGCGTCGAAGTCCGCGACACCGTCCACGAAGCCGCCGGTGCGGGCATAGGTCTTGTGACGCGCGTCGGGATCCGGGTCGAACAACGCCGCGACGTCCCAGCCGCGATCGGTGGGAAAGTCCGTGATCACGTCGCGACCGTCCGCGACCATCCGCCACAGGTCCTCCGGGGTCTCGACCCCGCCGGGGAAGCGGCACGACATCCCGACGATGGCGATGGGCTCGCTCGACCGCTCCAGCAACGCACGGTTGGTGCGCTTCAGGCGTTCCACCTGGACCAGCGCTTTGCGCAGCGCTTCGGTCGCATGCTGGAGTTGATCCATCACTAACCTCGCCTAACCCTCACCTGGCAGGTGGGCCGTCTGGTAGCCGCCGTATGCGGCGTGTGCCGAGCGCCCCCGCCGAGTCACAGAAGTTGCTGCACGAATCGGTCTCGTGGATTTTTCGACCAGCCTCGACAACCTTCGCGCTGCTCTCCGACCCAAGAATGTCGCTCGTGAGTATGGCCAACTCCGGCAGGATTTCAAAACGTCCGATACTCCCGGCTGCCAAAAGAGGAACGGCGTCGACCTCCAAACCCGAATAGAAATGGCCTGCCGCCCATGGCGCGACTGTACTCGGCAACACATCGGTGGTGGTCAAGCCCGGTTAGACGCCCGCCCGGCGCCAACCGTCGGCGGCCCGGGCGGCCCGGATCAGCACGTCGCACAGCTCACGAAGCTCGGCCGGGGCAGCTCCCTCGTCGAGCGCCGTGGCGACGTCCTCCGCCGCGCATCGCACCTGGTAGACGCGATCCGACAGGTCGGCGGCGTCCTCGGCGGACAGCACCACCGCGTCGGCCGGCACGGCTCCCGCATCACCCCGATTCAAAGAGGCGCGTTGCTCGTAGGCGCGCTGCCGGCAGGATTGCCGGCAGTACTGGCGACGACGGCCCATCCCGGCGTCGGTCACGTCGCGACCGCACCACCGGCACGGGTGGGGGCGGGCGCGGCGGGTCACGCCTGCCGAGGATAGTCGGCCGTCGTCGGCGATCCCGTATCATTGAAGGTCGCGTCGCGTATGCCGCGTGTCGGCCTGGGAACTACGCGGGCCGTCATTACGTTTTGCTAGGCGGAAATTGCACCACAGCCCACAGGATCTAAAGGAGTAGCAGCCATGGCCGATCGCGTCCTGAGAGGCAGTCGCCTTGGAGCCGTGAGCTACGAGACCGACCGCAACCACGACCTCGCGCCGCGCCAGATCGCGCGGTACCGCACCGAGAACGGCGAGGAGTTCGAGGTTCCCTTCGCCGACGACGCCGACATCCCCGGCACCTGGCTGTGCCGCAACGGCATGGAGGGCACCCTCATCGAGGGCGACCTACCCGAGCCGAAGAAGGTCAAGCCGCCGCGCACGCACTGGGACATGCTGCTGGAGCGCCGCTCGGTCGAAGAGCTGGAAGAGCTGCTCAAGGAGCGCCTCGAGCTGATCCGGTCGCGCCGCCGCGGCTAACCGCGGTTGTCGGCGCGGATCGCGCGGGGGCGCGTCGTTCGCCCCTCGATGCCCCACCGGGTGACCTTCACCAGCGCCTCGCGGATGTTCGATCCGCTCATCTTGGAGACGCCGAGTTCGCGCTCGGTGAAAGTGATCGGCACCTCGGCGATGACGAACCCGTTGCAGACGGTGCGCCAGGTCAAGTCGATCTGGAAGCAATAGCCCTTGGAGTCCACGCCGTCCAGGCCGATCGTCTCGAGGACTTCCCGGCGGTAGGCGCGGTAGCCGGCGGTGATGTCATGCACGCCGATGCCGAGGGCGACCCGCGCGTAGGTGTTGGCCGTCCACGACAGCGCCCAGCGCCGCCACGGCCAGTTCCGCACCGCTCCGCCCTCGACGTAGCGCGAGCCGATCGCCAGATCGGCGCCGGCGTCGACCGCGTCCAGCAGCAGGTGCAGCTGTTCGGGCGCGTGGCTGCCGTCGGCGTCCATCTCGACGAGCACCGAGTAGTCCCGGCTCAGACCCCAGGCGAAACCTGCTAGGTAGGCCGCGCCCAGGCCGTCCTTGGCGGTGCGGTGCATGACGTGGACGCGGTCGGGGTCGGCCGCCGCGAGGTCGTCGGCGAGCTGGCCGGTGCCGTCGGGGCTGTTGTCATCGACGATCAGCAGGTGCACGTTCGGGCACGCCGCCTTCAACCGCCGGTGAATCACCGGGAGGTTCTCCCGCTCGTTGAACGTCGGGATGATCACCAGGACGCGCTCGCTGGGACGGTTGCCCGGGACCCGGGGCGCCGGCTGGCCGGTGGTCATGTAGCTCCTCTGTCTCGCCCGAAATCAGGTAGGCCGCCATCCTCGGGCGGATTGTCGTCATCGCCCGCGTCCGGCGCAGTGCCTTGCGCTCTCTCCGCGTCGCCCTCGTCGGGCGGGGGTCCGCCCGGGAGCGTACCGGGGTCTTCCGATCCACCGCGAGGCCTGGACCTCCGACGAATCGGACGCGCGAACCATCCATTGTGCCGTACTCCGACCAGAATGACCGCTCCGGCCGCTACGACCAAAACCCACTGCACTATCGGGCCCCACTGGGTCGCCGGCGTCAGCTTGGTCTTGAGGCGCACCTGTATGTCCAGGTAGGCGGGCTCGAAGAAGTCGGTGCGGACCAGCTCGGCGCCGTCCGGGGCGATCACCGCGCTGATCCCGGTGGTCCCGGCAACCACGACGTAGCGGTCGTGCTCCACTGCCCGGACCTTGGCGAACGCCAGCTGCTGTTCGCTCATCGTCTTGTTGAAGGTCGCGTTGTTGGCCGGCACCGCCAGCAGCTGGGCACCGTTCAGCACGGCCTTGCGCGGGGCCCGGTCGAAGATGACCTCCCAGCACGTGGACACCCCGACCGGCACCCCGGCGATGTGCACCACGCCGCTGCTACGGCCGGGCACCATGTGTCCGGCCCGGTCGGCATAGCCGGAGAGGTGCTTGAACAGCCACGGCATCGGCAGGTACTCCCCGAACGGCTGCACGATCTCCTTGTCGTGGCGGTCGGCCGGCCCGCTGACCGGGTTCCACACGATCACCGTGTTGGTGTACTGCGCGTTGTCCGGCGGGCGGCCGGGCACGTCGAGCACCGTGCCGACCAGTATCGGCGCGCCGATCGCCGCGACGGCCCGCGCGACCTGCTCGGCGGCGTCGGGGTTGGCCAGCGGGTCGATGTCCGAGGAGTCCTCCGGCCAGATGACGAACTGCGGTTGCGGGGCCAGGCCGGCGCGCACGTCCTCGGCCAGCTGCTGGGTCTCGCGGACGTGGTTGTCCAGCACCGCTCGCCGTTGCGCGTTGAAGTCCAAACCCAGCCGGGGCACGTTGCCCTGCACCACGGCGACCGTGACCGTGGGTTCGCCGCCCGCGCCCGCGCCGGCGTGCCGCACCTGCGGCCAGATGATGACGGCGGCGAACAACACCAGGCAGATGCAGACACCCGGCAGCACGACGGCCGGCGGCGGCGTGGGCTCTTTCGCGGCCGCTGCGCCGTCCGGGTGGCCGGTTTTCCACCACTTGACGATCTCCAGCGCGATCGCGGTCGCGCTGAATCCCACCAGCACGACCGCGAGGGACAGCAGCGCGACGCCGCCGAGCTGCACCAGCGGCAGCAACGGGCCCTGCGCTTGACCGAACGCGACCGCGCCCCAGGGAAACCCGCCGAACGGGAAGATCGACTTCAGCCACTCCTGGGCCGCCCACACCAGCGCGAACCAGATCGGCCAGCCCGGGAGCCGCCGCACGATGACCGCGCACAGGCCGAACAGCGCGGGAAACAGCGCGCAGACGGCCGCCAGCACCAGCCACGGAACGGCGCCCACCAGCGTGCTGATCCACGGCAATAGCGGCACATAGAGAGCCAGCCCGAACAGGAACCCGTAGCCGAGACCGCCGACCGGTGTCGTGGCCGGATGGCGCAGCACCCAGGCCAGCAGCGCGGCGGCGACGACGGCCGCCCACCACCAGTTGACGGCGGGGAAGCTGGCGAACAGCAACAAGCCACCCGCGAGGGCGAGCGCCAGCCGCGGCAGGCGGGGTCGCAGCGCGGCCCACACGCCGGGGAGCTTTGCGATCACCGCCGCGCCAAGCCCCGCCGCCCTGCCCTTTCGGGTGGATTCCGGTTCGGGTTCGGGTTCGTCGGTCGTGGCCGGTTCGATCTCGGCGGCGTCCTCGTCCCGCTCCGATTCGGCCTCGTCGCTGATCGCGTCCTGGTCGGGAGGCTGGTGGTCGCCGAACCACTCCCTAGCCATGGATGACAGCGCCTCGATGCACGGTCCGGCGGCAACGCGGCAGCGCGTCGGTGGGGCCCAGGCGCGGCAACGCGGGCACCCGGGAGCGGGGATCGGTGGACCAGCGCTGGACTGCGTCGCGGGGCGCGTGGACGTCGAGGGCCCCGGCGTCCCACACGGCGTAGGACGCGGGCGCGCCGGGCGCCAGCGTTCCCGCCAGGCCGTCGCGGGCGCCGCTCGCCCGCCAGCCGCCGCGGGTGGCGGCCGCGAACGCGGCGCGCGCCGAGACCGCGCTGCCCGGGGTGCGGTGATTGACCGCCGCCCGCACGCTCGCCCAGGGGTCGATGCCCGTGACGGGGGCGTCGGAACCGAGCGCGAGGGGCACGCCTTGGGATGCTAACAGCGCAAGGGGGTTGAGCCGGCTGCCTCGTTCGGCGCCCAGCCGCCGGGCGTACATGCCGTCGGCGCCACCCCACAGCGCGTCGAAATTGGGCTGCACGCTGGCGATGACGCCCCACGCGCCGAGTTTGGCGGCCTGCTCGGCGGTGACCATCTCCAGGTGCTCGAGGCGGTGCCCGCAGCGGGCGACGGCGGCCACCCCGAGGTCGGCGACCACCCGTTCCAACGCCGCGACCGCCGCCGAGACGGCGGCATCGCCGATGACGTGGAAACCGGCCGTCACCCCCGCCTCGGTGCACGCTCGCAGATGGGCTTCGATGGCGTCGGGGTCCAGGTAGCAGGAGCCGTGGCGGTCCGGGGCGTCGGTGTAGGGCTCGTGCAGCCAGGCGGTGCGCGACCCCAGTGCGCCGTCGACGAACAGGTCGCCGGCCAGCCCGCGGGCGCCGGTCTCGTCCCGCAGCGCCCGTGCCTCGGCGGCCGTGGTCACCGCCTGGCCCCAGTAGCCGACGATCTCGACGCCGCCGCCGACGTCACGCAGGCCCAGCCAGTCGTCGAGGCCGCCGATCTCGGGACCCGCGCATTCGTGCACCGCGACGATGCCGGCCGCGGCGACGGCCCGCAGCGCGGCCGTGCGGGCCTCGGTCAGCTGCTGAGGCGTCAGCAGGTCGCGGGCGACGGCGCGGACCAGGTGGTGCGCGTCGCCCACCAGCGGGCGCTCCGGGTCGAAGCCGGCCGCCGCGGGGAGATCCGCGACGTGACGCCGCAGCGCCGTGGAGGCCAGCGCGGAGTGGACGTCGATGCGGGTCAGGTAGGCGGGCCGGTCACCGAGGACGGCATCCAGATCGGCGGTGCTCGGCGGCGCGTTCTCCGGCCATGACGATTCGTCCCAGCCGTGGCCCCACACCGGCCGGCCCGGATGGGCGGCCGCGTGGTCGGCGACCAGCTGCAGGCACTGGGCGCGCGACTCGGCGGGTTGCAGGTTCAGGCCGCTGAGCGTCAGGCCGGTCGCGGTGAGGTGGATGTGGCTGTCCACGAACGCCGGCGCCACGAAGCCGCCGTCCAGGTCCTCGATGTCGGCGCCCGGGAACTGGCTGCGGCCGACGTCGTCGCTGCCCAGCCAGGCGATGACGTCGCCGCGGACCGCCATGGCGGTGGCGTCGGGGTGGGTTGGGCTGTGGACCCTCCCGTTGACCAGCAGCGTGATGTCGTCGGTCACAGGCCAAAACTACGTGTGGCTGTGCCTGGGGCACTCAATCCCAGCCCGGCGACGATGCGCGCCGCGCAGCGGCGGGCTGAGGAGCCGGGCAAATTAATCCCACGCGGGGTTTCCCGGATATCCGCCGCGCGCCTCGCTGGGCAGGGCCGGCGCGCGAAAGTCCCGCACGTCAACGACCTCGCCGTCGATGTAGTCGCGCTGGGTGTCGCGGGCGTCGGTTCCGAAACGCGTCGCGTCGGTGATCAGCGGCACGCGCCGCCGCAGGCCGCGCATTCCCAGCGCGGTCAGTTCCGGCCCGGCGACTTTCCGTATCGGCGGCACCAGCAGCAGCAGCCCCAGGGCGGTGGTGACCAGGCCGGGGACCAGGACCAAGGCGATGGCCAACGTGACCAGCGCCCCGTCGCTCGCCGCGGTGCGCGGCTCGGTCAGCCCGGAGCGCAATTGCCCGATTTGGCGGATCAGCTGTGATCCCGCCATCGGGGCCAGCACGACCCACCCGAGCATGAACGCGCCCAGTAGCGCCAGCAGCGTCCAGCCCCACCCGACCGACGAGACCAGCGCGATGACCGCCGCGAGCTCGACGACGGCGTAGATCAGAAACAGCCGCGACATCATGTGAGGCCAACGTGCGCGGCCCACCGGGGAGTTCCCCTGGTGGCGCCCGACACGGCTGCAGTTAGATGACGCTATGGCAACGATTCAGATCGACACCCCGGACGGATCGATTGATGCGCTGTTGAACCTTCCCCCGGGCGAGGGGCCGTGGCCAGGGGTGGTGGTGATCCACGACGCCTTCGGCTACGGCCGGGACATGCAGGCGACCAACGAGCGCATCGCCCAAGCCGGCTACCTGGCCCTGACGCCGAACCTCTACTCGCGGGGCGGCCGCGTCCGCTGCATCACCCGGGTCATGCGGGACCTGCAGACGAAGCGGGGTCGGGCCGTCGACGACATCCTGGCGGCCCGCGATCATCTCAAGGCGATGCCCGAGTGTTCCGGGCCCGTCGGCATCGCGGGCTTCTGCATGGACGGACAGTTCGCGATCGTCATGTCGCCCAAGGGTTTCGATGCCTCCGCACCGTTCTACGGCACTCCCCTGCGCCGCGACCTCGACAAGACTCTCGACGGGGCGTGCCCGATCGTGGCGAGCTTCGGCAGCCGTGACCCGCTGGGCAGGGGCGCCGCGGAAAAGTTTCGCGAGGTGACCGCCGCGAAGCAGATAACCACCGACATCAAGGAGTATCCGGGCGTCGGGCACAGCTTCGCGAACACGCTGCCCGCCCAGCCGCTGCTTCGCATCGCGGGTTTCGGCTACGACCAGGCCGCCACAGACGACGCGTGGAGCCGCGTCTTCGCCTTCTTCGGCGAGCATCTCAAAGCGGGCTGAAACACGTTGCGTCACTTCAGCTTCTGCGACAGGACGGTCGCGAACGTGTGCGTGTCGCCGGGCCAGCGCGCCGAGACGTAGCGGCCGTCGTCGACGACGAACGCGGCCCGCGGATCGGTGGCGGTGTCACGCACCACGCCCGATGACTTCAGCCACCGGTGCGGCGTTCCACTGCCGACGTCTTGGAAGTCCGACGGATCCTTAAGCGCGCGAGTAACTTCCGACTGAACGGACATATACCCGACGGGCTGACCGGGCTCCTCGGTGTAGGTCCGGTAGTAGTCGCGATCTCGCAATCGAGTCAACCGCGTGAGCCGCCAGGCCAGGCCTTCCATCGCCCACGTCAGCGCGGTGGTCTTGCGTCCGTAGAGCACCGAGCGCCCCGTGGCGGGATCGATGCTGCGGGCGGCGAGCAGCACGCCGTGACAAATCGCGGCGACGATCAGCCCTCGGGCGAAGGCGTCCACGACGAGCCGCTGCAGGATGTCGCTGTCGATGTAACTGCGCATTCCCCGGGCGCGATGGCCACCGGGCAGCAGCAGCGCGTCGATGCCGTCGAGGCCGGCTTGTGACCAGCTGACCGGGCGCTGGAATTCCGCCGAGCGCAGCATGTCCCGGTACGCCTCGCGGCCGTCCTTGTTGGCCCGCAGCATCAGCCCGACGAGCGGGAGGCTGCCGAGCACCGGCAGCGCCGACCAGATGTCCAACCCGCGGCCGGTGACCATGATGTCGTCGGCGACGCCGGGCGCACCGCGTTCGGTGGCGAACACCACCCGGTGTCCGTCGTCGGTGAGGACCCGCCAGCTGACGGCGACCTCGGTGGGGTCGAAGTCGCGGTCCGGGATCGGGATGAGGACGGTCCCCATTTGCCTTAGCTCGGCGCCACTTTCAGCTCGAGGCCGACGTTGTTGTCCATGCCGCCGCGCAGCTTGCTGAAGAAGTTGAAGACCTTGCCGACGATGCCGTACCGCTTGCCGATGGCGTCGTAGACGGCGGCGGTCTGCGACTTGTCGAGGATCGCCGCGGTGCCCTCGACCGCCTCGCTGGTCGGCCGGCCTTGCATGGTGCAGGTGGCCAACGTGACCCGCGGGGTGTTGCGGATCCGCTTGACCTTCCACGACTTTTCCTGGGTGATGACCAGCAGTCGGTCGCCGCGCTGCTCATCCAAGGCGGCCCAGACCGGCACCGGCTTGGGCCGGCCGTCCTTGGTGAAGGTGGTCAGCAGCAGGTATTGCGCCTTGGCGAGATCGGCGAATGTGGGGGTCACGGGTGTCAACTTACCGCGCGAGCAGACGCAGAGTCGCACGCGAACAGCGCTTTTTGTGCGATTCTGCGTCTGGTGGCCGGGCAGAGCCCGGCGAACACCGCTGGAGGATCAGCCCTCCAGGTCGCCCTCGGTTTCGAGCAGCGCCTGGCGCAGCCCGTCGAGGATTTCCGGCTGCGGTGCCGCCCACATGCCGCGGCCGGCGGCCTCGAGCAGCCGCTCGGCCATGCCGTGCAGCGCCCACGGGTTGGACTCGGCCATGAACTTGCGGTTTTCGGGGTCCAGCACGTAGCGCTCGGTCAGTTGCTCGTACATCCAGTCGGCCATCACCCCGGCGGTGGCGTCGTAGCCGAACAGGTAGTCCACCGTCGCCGCCATCTCGAACGCGCCCTTGTAACCGTGCCGGCGCATCGCGGCCATCCAGCGTGGATTGACCACGCGGGCGCGGAAGACCCGGGTGGTCTCCTCCGACAGGGTCCGGGTGCGGATCGCGTCGGGCCGGGTGTTGTCGCCGATGTAGGCGGCGGGCGCCTGCCCGGTCAGCGCGCGCACCGTGGCGACCATGCCGCCGTGGTACTGGAAGTAGTCGTCGGAGTCGGCGATGTCGTGCTCGCGGGTGTCGGTGTTCTTGGCGGCCACCGCGATGCGCCGGTACTGGCGGTTCATGTCGTCGGTTGCCGGGCGACCGTCCAGGCCGCGCCCGTAGGCGAACCCGCCCCACGCGGTGTACACCTGCGCGAGGTCGGCGTCGTCGCGCCAGTTGCGGCTGTCGATCAGCTGGAGCAGCCCGGCGCCGTAGGTTCCCGGCTTGGAGCCGAAAATCCTTGTGGTGGAGCGGCGTTGGTCACCGTGCTGGGCGAGGTCGGCCTGGGCGTGGGCGCGCACGTAGTTGTCCTCGTCGGGCTCGTCGAGCTCGGCGACCAATTGCACCGCGTCGTCGAGCATGGTCACGACGTGCGGGAAGGCGTCCCGGAAGAAGCCGGAGATCCGCACCGTGACGTCGATGCGCGGGCGGCCCAGCTCGGTTAGCGGAATCGGGGTCAGGCCGGTGACGCGCCGCGACGCGTCGTCCCACACCGGTCGAACGCCAAGCAGCGCAAGGACTTCGGCGATGTCGTCGCCGGCGGTGCGCATCGCCGACGTGCCCCACACCGACAGGCCGACGGATTGCGGCCATTGCCCGTGGTCGGTCCGGTACCGGGCCAGCAGCGAATCCGCCAGCGCCACACCGGCTTCCCACGCCAGCCGGGACGGCACTGCTTTCGGGTCGACCGAGTAGAAGTTGCGCCCGGTCGGCAGCACGTTGACCAGGCCGCGCAGCGGCGACCCCGACGGGCCGGAGGGAATGAACCGGCCGTCCAACGCCCTGAGCACCTGGTCGATTTCGGATGACGTGCCGGCCAGCCGGGGCACCACCTCGGTGGCCGCGAACCGTAGCACCGCCGCGACGTCGGCGTCGTCGGTCAGGCGCTCGGCGGCGGCTGGATCCCAGCCGCTGGCCTGCAGCGCCGCGACCAATTCCCGCGCGGCGGCCTCGGTTTGGTCGACCGTGACGCGCTCGTCCGTGCCGTCCTCGGCGAGGCCGAGCGCCTGCCGCAAGCCGGGAATGGCATGCTCGCCGCCGAACAGCTGGCGCGCCCGCAGGATGGCCAGCACCAGGTCGAGTTCGGCCTCCCCCGTGGGCTTTTGGCCCAGCACGTGCAGGCCGTCGCGAATCTGGACGTCCTTGATCTCGCAGAGCCACCCGTCGACGTGCAGGATCATGTCGTCGAACGCGTCCTCGGCGGGGCGTTCGGTCAGCCCCAGGTCGTGGTCCATCTTGGCGGCCCGGATCAGCGTCCAGATCTGCTGGCGGATGGCGGGCAGCTTGCCGGGATCCAGCGCCGCGACGTTTGCGTGCTCGTCGAGCAGCTGCTCCAAACGCGCGATGTCGCCGTAGGTTTCGGCGCGCGCCATCGGCGGGATGAGATGGTCGACGAGCACGGCGTGCGCCCGCCGTTTGGCCTGGGTGCCCTCGCCGGGGTCGTTGACGAGGAACGGGTAGATCAGCGGCAGGTTGCCCAGCGCGGCGTCGGATCCGCAGGCCGCCGACATGCCGAGGGTCTTGCCCGGCAGCCACTCCAGGTTGCCGTGCTTGCCGAGGTGGACTATCGCGTCGGCGTGAAATCCGGTGTCCAGCCAGCGGTACGCGGCCAGGTAGTGGTGGCTGGGCGGCAAGTCCGGGTCGTGGTAGATGGCGACCGGGTTTTCCCCGAAGCCGCGGGGCGGCTGGACCATCAGGACGAGGTTGTCCGCTTGGATGGCGGCGATGACGATCTCGCCGTCGGGGTCTGCCGTGCGGTCGACGAAGAGGTCGCCGGGCGGTGGGCCCCAGTGTTCGACCACGGCGTCGGTGAGCTCGGCGGACAGCGTGGCGAACCATTCGCGATAGTCCTTGGCGGAAACTCGAATCGGGTTGCCGGCGAGCTGCCCGTCGGTAAGCCAGTCGGGGTCCTGTCCCCCGCGTTCGATCAGCGCGTGGATCAGGGCGTCGCCGTCGTTGGCCTCGACGCCGGGCAGCTCGTCCACCTGATACCCGCGTGCGCGCATCGCGCGCAGCAGCGCGACCGCGCTGGCCGGGGTGTCGAGCCCGACCGCGTTGCCGATGCGGGCGTGTTTGGTCGGGTACGCCGAAAACACCAGGGCCACGCGCTTTTCCGCCGCCGGGACGTGCCGCAGCCGCGCGTGCCGGATGGCTAGGCCCGCGACGCGCGCGCAGCGTTCCGGGTCGGCGACGTATGAGATCAGCCCGTCGTCGTCGATCTCCTTGAACGAGAACGGGACGGTGATGATGCGCCCGTCGAACTCGGGCACCGCGACCTGGCTGGCCACGTCGAGCGGGCTCAGGCCGTCGTCGTTGTCGCGCCATTGGTCGCGGGGGCTGGTCAGGCACAGGCCCTGCAGGATCGGGATGTCCAGCGCGGCAAGGTGTTCCACGTTCCAGCTGTCGTCCTCACCGCCGGCCGCGGCCGTCGCGGGGCGCAGTCCGCCGGCCGCCAGCACGGTGACCACCATCGCGTCGGCGTCGCTGAGCCGTTGCAGCAGTTCGGGTTCGGCGGTGCGCAGCGAGGCGCAGTAGACGGGCAGCGCCCGGCCGCCGGCCTCTTCGATGGCCCGGCACAGCGATTCGATGTAGGCGGTGTTGCCGGCCAGCTGCTGCGCGCGATAGTAGAGCACCGCGATGGTGGGGCCGTCGCCGTTGGCGGCGTCCGGGCGCGCCAGCTCTCCCCAGGTCGGCGTCACCACCGGTGGGGTGAATCCGAAGCCGGTCATCAGCACGGTGTCGGAGAGGAAGGCGTGCAACTGGCGCAGGTTCTCCACGCCGCCGTGGGCCAGATAGATGTGCGCCTGCACCGCGATGCCGGCCGCCAGCGTGGACAGGCCGGTCAGTTCGGCGTCGGCGGCCTGCTCGCCGCTGACGAGCACCGTCGGGACGCCGCTGGCGATCACCGCATCGATGCCGTCCTGCCAGGCGCGATAGCCGCCGAGGATGCGGACGACCACGATGTCGGCGTTGGCCAGCAGGTCCGGCAGTTCTGTGTCCAAGAGCCGCGACGGGTTGGCCCACCGATAGTTTTTGCCGCTGGACCGGGCGCTGATCAGGTCCGTGTCGGACGTCGACAGCAGCAGGATCCTCGGCTCAGCCACCCGTCATTCGTACCGCAGCGTCGCCGCGATGCGCGCGGCGACCTCAAGCGCCGGCCCGCCCGTCGCGGGAACATAGCGATCCCCGACCGGGTCGTAGTCGGCGCCGGCGATCGAGCCGTGATCGGCCGCCAGCTCCACCAGCTCCACCGGCCAACCGGCCTGCTGCAGGTCGGCGGCGAACGCCCTGCTGGCCGCCACCGGCACCGCGTCGTCGGCGAGCCCGTGCAGCAGCGTGAACGGCGAGCGGGCGCGGTCGGGCGACAGCATGTCCGTCGGCGGGCAACCGGAGATCGGGTCCGGAGCCATGAAGGCCCCGGCCAGGCAGACCGTGTGCGCGACGGCAACGTCGAAGCGCGCCGCGTCGAGCGTCAGGCCCGCGGCGGCGGAGCCCCCCAAGGACCACCCGACCAGGACCAACGGGCCGTCGGCGCGGTCGCGGGCGAACTCCAGCGATCGCAACAGGTCCGCGCGGCCGCCGTCGTCGGCGTGGGAGTTCCAATCCGGCGCCACCACCGCGGCGCCGCGTTCGGCGAGCAGGCCGGCCAGTGGCCTAACGGCCGCGCGGGCGTCGGTCTGCATGCCGTGCCACAGCAGGATCATGGGACGCGCCGAATCGCCGAAGACATCGACCAATCGTCCGGGGGCGTACTCCACCGTCCTCACGGGCAACAGAGTGCCCACACCAGGCCCGCGCCGAACCTGCGCGAAACGGATGCGCGGAGTCGTACCGTAGGCGAATGGTCCGCGCGCGTGAAACCGACGCCTGCCCAGGTGCGCTGCAGGTGCATCAGGCGGCCGACGGCGCGCTGGTGCGGGTGCGCTTACCCGGCGGCCGGATCAGCGCCGCCCAGCTGGCAACGCTCGCGGACCTCGCGGGACGGTGCGGTTCGGGAACGCTTGAGCTGACCGCAAGGGGCAACGTGCAGCTGCGCGCGGTCACCGACGTGGCGGCCGCCGGCGAGGCGCTCGCGCAAGCCGGCTTGCTGCCGTCGCCGACGCATGAGCGGGCGCGCAACATCGTCGCGTCGCCGCTGACCGGCCGGGTGGGCGGGCTCGCCGACGTCAGTGGGTGGGTGAGCGAGCTGGACGCGGCGATTTGCGCCGAGCCCAGGCTCGCGGACTTGGGCGGCCGGTTCTGGTTCAGCGTCGATGACGGCCGCGCCGACGTGTCCGGGCTGGGCGCCGACGTCGGCGTGCACGCCCTGGACGACGGCGCCGCGCTTGTGTTGGCCGGGCGGGACACCGGCGTCCGGCTGGCCGTCGCCGACGTGGCACAGTCACTGGTCGCGCTCGCGGTGCGGTTCATCGAAGTACGCGGGAAGGCTTGGCGCGTAGGCGAATTGGCTGACGTTGCGGCGCTGTGGCCCGGCGCCGAACTCGGTGCGGCGTTTCCGGCCGTCACCAAACCCCAGGTGGGCTGGATCGGCCAGGATGATGGCCGGGTGGCGCTGGGCGCCGCGGTGCCGCTGGGCGTGCTGCCCGCCCGGGTCGCGGAATACCTGGCCGCCATCGAGGCCCCGCTGGTGGTCACGCCGTGGCGATCAGTGCTGGTCTGCGATCTCAAAGAGGAGGTGGCCGACGTCGCGCTGCGCGTGCTGGCTCCGCTGGGTTTGGTCTTCGACGAACACTCCCCCTGGCTGACCGTCAGCGCCTGCACCGGCAGCCCCGGCTGTCAGCACTCGGCGGCCGACGTGCGGGCCGACGCGGCGATGTCGTTGGAGCCGGATTCCCCGGTGCACCGGCACTTCGTCGGGTGCGAACGCGCGTGCGGCAGCCCGCCCGTCGGGCAGGTTCTGGTCGCGAGCGGACAGGGCTATCGGCTACTGCGCGACCAGCACTTAAGGTGAGCGGGTGCTCGATTACATCCGCGACGCGGCCGAGATCTATCGCCAGTCGTTCGCGGCGATCCGCGCCGAAGCCGACCTGACGCGGTTTCCCGACGACGTCGCGCGGGTGGTCGTCCGGTTGATCCACACCTGCGGCCAGATCGATGTCGCCGATCACGTCGCCTATACCGACGACGTGGTCGCGCGGGCGGGCGAAGCGCTGCGCGGCGGCGCGCCGGTGTTGTGCGATTCGTCGATGGTGGCAGCGGGGATCACTGCCGCGCGGCTGCCCGCGGGCAACGAGGTCGTGTCGCTGGTGGCCGATCCGCGCGCCCCCGAGCTGGCCGCGCGCCGGCAGACCACCCGTTCGGCGGCCGCCGTCGAACTGTGGGCGGGGCGCCTGGCCGGCGCCGTGCTCGCGATCGGCAACGCCCCCACCGCGCTGTTCCGGCTGCTGGAGCTGATCGACGAGGGCGCCTCCGCGCCGGCCGCAGTGCTCGGCGGGCCGGTCGGATTCGTCGGATCCGCGCAGTCCAAGCAGGAGCTCATCGAGCGTCCGCGGGGCATCTCGTACCTGGTGGTGCGGGGACGTCGCGGGGGCAGCGCGATGGCCGCTGCCGCCGTCAACGCGATCGCGAGCGACATCGAATGAGCGCGCGCGGCACCCTATGGGGGGTCGGGTTGGGGCCCGGCGATCCGGAGTTGGTGACGGTGAAGGCCGCCCGGGTGATCGGCGAGGCCGACGTGGTGGCCTACCACAGCGCCCGGCACGGCCGCAGCATCGCCCGCGGAATCGCCGAGCCGTATCTGCGGCCCGGGCAGATCGAGGAGCACCTGATCTACCCGGTGACCACCGAGGCGACCGACCATCCGGGCGGCTACGCCGGTGCGATCGAAGACTTTTATGCGGACTCGACGCGGCGCATCGCCGCGCACCTGGACGCCGGTCGCGACGTGGCGCTGCTCGCCGAGGGCGACCCGCTGTTCTACAGCTCCTACATGCATTTGCACACCCGGCTGACGCAGCGGTTCGACGCCGTCATCGTGCCGGGTGTGACGTCGGTGAGCGCCGCCTCGGCGGCCATCGCGACCCCGCTGGTGGCCGGCGACGAGGTGCTGTCGGTGCTGCCCGGAACCCTGCCGGTGGCCGAGCTGACCCGGCGCCTCGCCGACGCCGACGCCGCGGTGGTGCTCAAGCTGGGTCGTTCGTATCACGCTGTGCGGGAAGCGCTTTCGGCCTCCGGGCAGCTTGACGACGCGTTCTACGTCGAGCGGGCCAGCACCTCGGGACAGCGGATCCTGCCCGCCGCGGACGTCGACGAGGCCGGCGTGCCCTACTTTTCGTTGGCCATGCTCCCCGGTGGCCGCCGCGCTCAGCAGCCGTCGCGGGAAGGCAGCGTCGCGGTCGTGGGCCTGGGGCCCGGCGACCTCGACTGGATGACGCCGCAGAGCCGCCGGGAACTGGCCGCCGCGACCGATCTGATCGGCTATGCCGGCTATCTGGATCGCGTCCCGGTCCGCGACGGCCAGCGGCGCCATCCCAGCGACAACACCGACGAACCGGCGCGGGCGCAGCTGGCCTGCGCGCTGGCCGAGCAGGGGCACGCCGTCGCCGTGGTGTCGTCGGGCGACCCGGGCGTGTTCGCGATGGCGACGGCGGTGCTGGAGGAAGCCAAACAGTGGCCGGGAGTGCGGATCCGGGTCATTCCGGCGATGACGGCGGCGCAGGCCGTCGCCAGCCGGGTTGGTGCTCCGTTGGGTCATGACTACGCGGTGATCTCGTTGTCGGACCGGCTCAAACCCTGGGAGGTGATATCCGAGCGGCTGGCCGCCGCCGCGGCCGCCGATCTGGTGCTGGCCATCTACAACCCCGCATCCAAGGCACGGACCTGGCAGGTCGGCGCGATGCGCGACGTGCTGATGGAACACCGCGAACCCGGCACGCCGGTGGTTATCGGCCGTAACGTGTCGGGGCCCGACGAGGACGTCCGCGTAGTACGGCTGGCCGATCTCGACCCCGCCGACGTCGACATGCGCTGCCTGCTGATCGTCGGCTCGTCGCAAACCCAATGGCACTCAGACGATTTCGGCGACCGGGTGTTCACTCCTCGGCGTTACCCCGCCTGAATCCGGGCCCGGGCCGCCTGGGGGTCCGTCGTGCCTCGGCGGCTTGGTGGTCGGTTCCTCACCCAGAAGAAGCGAACGAACCAGACGGCGGCCTCCGAAGGGCCGGAGCATGTAGCTCGCCGGGCGTGGTCGCACGCGTTGCGGCCACCAGAACCAGCGCCCAAGGAGCGCGGCGATCGACGGCGTCATCAAGGAGCGCACAACCAGGGTGTCGAACAGCAGGCCGAGGCCAATCGTGGTGCCAGCCTGCCCGATTGAGCGCAGATCGCTGGCAGCCATCGACATCATGGTGAACGCGAACACCAATCCCGCCGCCGTGACGACACCACCGGTTCCCCCCATCGAGCGGATGATGCCAGTCCTCAGCCCTGCACCGATCTCTTCCTGGAACCGCGACACCAACAGCAGGTTGTAGTCGGATCCGACGGCCAGCAGAATGATCAACCCGAACACCGGTGCTATCCAGTTCAATTCCAGACCGAAGAGGTGTTGCCACACCAGCACCGACAGCCCGAACGCCGCACCCAGCGACAACAGCACCGTCCCGACGATCACCAGGGACGCGACCAGCGCCCGGGTGATGATCACCATGACTGCGAAAATCAGTGTCAGGGCTGCGATTCCGACGATCAGCAGGTCGTATTGGGAGCCGGCCTGGATGTCGCGGTATATCGCCGCCGTACCGGCGAGGTAGAACTTCGCACCGGTGAGCGTCGTTCCCTTCACAGCTTGATGCGCGGCGTCGAGTTCGGGCTTGACGGCCGAAATTCCCGCCGGGGTTGCCGGGTCCGCGTCGTGGGTGATGATGAAGCGCGCGGCCTCGCCGTCCGGTGAGAGGAATAGCTTCAGTCCGCGCTGAAAGTCGGGATTCTGGAAGGCTTCCGGGGGCAGGTAGAAGTAGTCACCACTCCTGGAGGCGTCGAACGCCTGACCCATCGCGCTTGCCGTATCAGTCATCTGGGTCAGTTGCGTGACGAGGCCCGAGAAGCTGCTGTGCATGGTGAGCAACGTTGCCTGCATGGACTTCGCTACCGCGATCATCGGCGGGAATTGGGACTGCATCTGGGGCAGTATCGCGTCGACGTTGTTCACGTCGTTGATCAGCGTGCGCATGTTCGAGCTGAACTTGTCCACGCCGTCGATCGCCTCGAACACCGACCTCGAAGCCCAGCAGGCCGGAATGTTGAAACAGTGTGGTTCCCAGTACAAGTAGCTGCGGAACGGCCTCGCGAAATCGTCGAAGTCCGCGAGGTGGTCCCTCATCTCGTCCAGCGTGGATTGCATGTCGCCCATGTCGCCGACCATGTGATGAGTGGTGCCGCTCATCTGCCCCAGCAACCCCTGCATGCGCTCCATCGAGCCGATCATGGCGCCGAGATCGTCACTCATTTGGAGCATGTCGGCCGTGCGGTCCTTCATGAATTGAAGGTTCTGCTGGATCGGAATCGACTGCGCGCTGATCTGGAACGGTATCGACGTGTGCTCGATCGGGCCTCCGAGCGGCCGGGTGATGCTCTGCACCATCGCGATTCCCGGTGAGCGGAATACATCTTTGGCGATCCGGTCGAGGATGATCATGTCGCCGCTGTTGCGCATGTCATGATCCGCCTCGATCATCAGGATGTCGGGATTCATTGTCGCGGCGCTGAAATGGCGCTCCGCGGCCGCATACCCAATATTCGACGGCAGATTGGCGGGTATGTAGTAGCGGTCGTTGTAGCTGATCTTCATGCTGGGCATGACGAGGATGCCGACGATGGCGATGGCCAGCGACGCCGCGAACACGGCACCGGGCCAACGCACCGTCGCGGTGCCGATGCGGCGCCACCCGCGCGTCTTGATCATCCGTCTCGGGTCGAGCAAACCGAACCGGCTGGCCACGGCCACAACGGCCGGCGCCGCGGTCATCGCTCCCGCGACGACAACAAGCAGCCCCAGGGCCGACGGGATGCCCAGCGCCTTGAAATACGACAGCCGCGCCAGGTGGAGGCAGAAGGTGGCTCCGGCGATGGTCAGCCCCGAACCCAAGATGATGTGCGAGGTGCCGCGGAACATCGTGTACCAAGCGGTTTCTCGATCCTGCCCGGCCTGGCGGGCCTCCTGGTACCGCCCGATGAGGAAGATCGCGTAATCGGTCCCCGCCGCGATCGCCAACGACGACAGCATGGCGACGACGAACGTCGAGAATCCCAGCAGCTCGTTGTTGCCAAGCAACGCGACCAATCCCCTGGCCGTGCCCATCTCGAAACCGACCATCACCAGCACCAGCAACACCGTGCTGATGGAGCGATATGCAATGAAGAGCATGATCATGATGACCACGCCCGTCACGCCCATCATCTTGAACATGCTCTTGTCCGCAGCTTCGTTCATATCCGTCGTCAGCGGTGCCGGACCCGTGACGTAGACCTTTAGCCCCTTGGGAGGCTCCGACTGGTCGACGATCTTCCGCACCGCGTCGACGGACTGGTTGCCCAGCGTGCTGCCCTGGTTGCCGGCCAGGTTGAGCTGGACGTAAGCGGCTTTGCCGTCGCGGCTTTGGACGCCGGCGGCGGTAAGCGGATCGCCCCACACGTTTTGCACGTGCTGCACGTGCTTCGGGTCGGCCTGCAGCTTCTGGACCAAGCCGTCGTAATAGCGGTGCGCCGCATCGCCGAGTTGTTGATCGCTCTCGAGGACAATCATCGCGATGCTGTCGGAGTCCGACTCGTGGAACGTTGCCCCGATGCGTTTGGCGGCGATCATCGCGGGTGCATCCTGCGGCGACATCGTGACTGCGTGCTTGCGCGCGACCGACTCGATCGGCGGCACAAGCACATTCAGAGCGACGGTCAGCAGGAGCCAGCCGATGATGATGGGCCACGCGAACCTGCGGACGAACCGCATGAACCTCGGACGGGTCTCGTTGTCGGCGTTCATGCGGCCTTCACCAGACAGGAGGTTTGTGCGTGGTGCCCGGCCGATGACCTCTCGTCCTTGACCTCGCCGTTGACGGTGATGCGGCACCCGATGTTGTCGCCGTTGCCCTGCGCCAACACGCTGGCGATCACCGCCGGCACCGTGGTGGTAACCGTGAGAGTCCACGGCAGGCTGTTGAAATCGGCCTGCTCAGGCTGGGCCTTCTTGTCGAGGTAGCTCACGCTTCCCGTCGTGTCGTTGGGCCCGTAGATCTCGTAGGTCACTCGCTTCACGTGCGACGGCTCGAGCGGTTCTGCGCTGCTGCCGGTCGCGGTGAAGATGGCATCGGAACCGAAAACGCCGCGCAGCCGGTTGACGGCGATGCCGCCGAGAATGACCGCCACCACGACGACAAGCGGCACCCAAGCCCGCTTGAGCACGGCCAACATCGGTTTTCCTTTCGTTCGTCGCCTGGTCCTACTGCGGAGTCTGAGCCTGCATTGACGCAGCCAATAGGGCCATACGGCCTGCAACCGTTAGCCCGCCACACAAGGCGGGCGTCACCGCGCAGGTCCACCGCGACCTCAGTTATACCATACCCCGTAGGGTATCCCACAATGGGATTAGAGGTCGCAATGGTGCCGCTTGATCTGCAGTCGGGAATTTGCCGCCGACTCGGTCGGTTTAACGCTTCTTCCAGACCCGTTCGTCACTGTTGAACCTTGGTGAGTAGGCGGGCCGCGCAAACAGCCTCAGCACGCCGTCGGCGCCTTCCGCGACAGCCCCGTCAGCGACATAGTTCGGTGCATGGCACGAACAACGTTGTCGCGCTGCGCTATTCGGTCGCGCCGTCGTCCCAACTGTTGGGCACCAGGGGGATGGCCGGGGCGCCGTCGCATCCGTCGTCGGCCAGTGTCATCAGCCCGGCCGGACGGCTGGCGGCGGGCATAGCGGTGGCACCGACGAATCCGAGTGGCCCGCCGCCTTGGTCCGAAGCCTCCTGATGCGGGCCCCCGTCGTCGTCAAGGTCCATGAACTCGTGGCGATGGGCGCGATCCTCGATCGTCGCGCCCCGACGGCGGCGTCTCGGCGCTCTGTCGTGCACCGTGGCGGCGGCCGCCGGCTCGTCGGCGCCCTCCGCCGCCGATTCCTCCGAGGGACGACGAGTGCGGCTGGTGGCGCTGCCGCGTGCGGACAACCCGGAAAGGCCGACGGCATAGAGGACGTCGGACAGGCTTGCGCCGATGCCCGTCGTCGCCGACGGACCGAATCCGACGCCCGGCCCGCCACCGACCGGTCCCCCGCCGATGGCGGAGGCTGGGCTCGGCGACGTGGGCCCGGGCACGGTGGCGGCGCTGCTCGCGCTGGCCGGGGCGGCGGCGGTCACTGGGGCAGGCATAGAACCGGGCGCCGACGCTGCCGCGGCGGTCGGCACGGTGGTGGCCACCGACACCGGGACCGCGATACCGGCTGCGACCGCGGCTCCCGCCGCCACACCCGCGGCGCCGGCGGCCGGAACGACGGCGGCCAGCGCCGGGGCAAGCGACACCGCCAACTGGACCGCCTGTTGACCGAACGGCCAAAAGATCATCAACGTGTGGAAGGTGGCCCAGGCAAGCGCGCTGGCCAGGGCCGGCGACATTCCGGGGATCTGCATCAGCGCCGAGGTGAGGCCGTTGGCAAATGGGACGGCGGGAATCGGCCACCCGCCGGGGTTGAGATCCTTGGACACCGGCCACGCGAAATTTTTGGTGTATTGCTGGATCAGCGCCGCGAGCTGATCCTGCCAAGAGACGCTGGCAGACCGCGCCGCCGCCGCGCTGGCCTCTCCGCCCGTCGCGACGATCTGCGGCGCCGGCGCGGCCGTCGGGATCGCCGCCAGGGCTGAGTCGGTGACGGCTTGGTAGGTGGTCATGGTTTCGGCGGCCTGCAGCCACATGCGCACATAGTCGGCTTCGTTGACCGCGATGGGGATGGTGTTGATGCCGAAGAAATTGGTCGCCAGTAGAGCCGCGTGAGTGGCGTGGTTTGCGGCGAGCTCGGCGAGCGTCGGCATGGTGGCCAGTGCGGTGGTGTAGGCGGCCGCCGCCGTTCGGTGCGAAGCCGCGGCGAGCGCGCTGCGAGCCGCGCTCTCGACTAACCAGTTCAGATACGGCGCGTGGGCGGTGACGTAGCGTTCGGCGCTGGGACCGTCCCACGTGCCCTGGACCGCGCCCAGCAGTTCAAGGAGTTCGTCTGCGGCTGCGGCGTATTCGGCGCTCAGTGACGACGACGCCTCCGCAGCGGCGAGCAGCGGCCCGGAACCCGGACCGCTGCTAAGCAATGTGGAGTGCACCTCGGGCGGAAAGGCGATCCAGATCGGGGCGGTCATCGTCGGGGGCCTTCGGGCAAGAACACGAATACCTCTTCGGTCGGCGTAGTGAGGGGAGCGCTTGTCTTTTAGTGGTCGGTTTGCCCGACGGTTTGGTTCCCGTCCCCCGCACGTGGACGCCTTTGCGCGCGAACCGAGCATGCGCAACGATGCAGGGATGCGGTGTGACGTTGCGCGTGAGGCGCTTTCTGCGCGACTGGACGGCGAGCGTCCGCAGGTGCTCGCGCAACAGGTCGATGCCCACCTGGAGTCGTGCCGCGGTTGCCGCACCTGGCTGATCGGCGCGGCGGTCCAGTCGCGACGGCTGTCCTCCATTGCGCCCGGCGAGGGGCCGGACCTGGTCGACAAGATCATGGCCAGCCTCGATCAGCAGTCCCCCGCGTATCACCGCTCGACGCGCTGGTTGCGCTCGCGCTACCGGCGCTGGGGGTTGATCGGGGTCGGCCTGTTCCAGGTCGCGATCGCGGCCGCTCAGATCAGCGGCATCAATTTCGGCATGGTGTCGAGCCACATGCACGGCGCCATGTCGGGCGAGCACCTGATGCACGAGTCCACCGCGTGGTTGCTTGCGTTGGGTCTGGCAATGATTGCCGCGGGCGTTTGGCCCGCCACCGCGATGGGGGTGGCCGCGATTACCGGTGTGTATTCCGTCGCGCTATTGAGTTATGTGGTCGTCGACGCCTTCGCCGGCGAGGTCACTGCGACCCGCATCGCAAGCCACATGCCCCTGCTGCTTGGGCTCGTGTTCGCGTTGTTGGTGGCGCGCGAGTATGTGCGGACCCGGCGTCCGCACTCCTCCGGCAATGCCGCCGACGATCCCGACTCGACGTCGGAGGCGCCAGCGGGTCGGCGACACCGCCATCTCTGGCCGATCAACCACTCGGCCTCTACGACGACCCGTCGTAGACCGGCCGCACCCGTCCAACTAAGGTGGTTGGCTATGACCGCGTCAAGCGACGACGAGGCCGTCACCGACCTCGCGTTGGCAGCCGCACGCGGAAACGAGCGAGCGCTCGAAGCTTTCATCAAAGCGACCCAGCAAGACGTTTGGCGTTTCGTCGCCTATCTTTCCGACGCGAATACCGCGGACGACCTGACGCAGGAGACGTTCCTGCGAGCGATCGGTGCGATCGAGCGGTTCTCCGGACGGTCCAGTGCCCGAACCTGGCTGCTGGCGATCGCGCGCCGCGTCGTGGCTGATCACATCCGTTACGCCCAGTCGCGGCCCCGCACCGCATCCGCCGCCGATCCCGCCCACTTCCACAGCGGCGATCGCAATAACCGAGGGTTCGAAGACCTGGTCGAGGTGACCACGATGATCGCGAACCTCACCACGGAGCAGCGGGAGGCGCTGTTGCTCACGCAGTTGCTCGGGCTGCCCTACGCCGACGCCGCGGCGGTCTGCGGGTGCCCGGTCGGCACCATTCGATCTCGCGTTGCCCGGGCCCGCGATGCGCTGCTAGCTGACGCGGAACGCGAAGACCTGACCGGTTAGCCTAGCCGCGCAACCCATTCGGCGGCCTCTTCGGTGGTGCCGACGGCTGCGACGCCGGCCGGAAGTTTCGGTCTCGCGACCATTACCACCGGAATCCCTAGCGCGGCCGCCGCGTCCAGCTTGCCGCGGGTCATGTCGCCGCCGCTGTTTTTGGTGACCAGCGCGTCGATGCGGTGTTCACGCAGCAGCGTCAATTCGTCGTCGTAGTGATACGGGCCGCGCGACAACAGCAGCTGGTGGTGACGTGGCAGCGACGCGGGGTCCGGCGTGGTGACCGCGCGGATCAGAAACCACGCGTCGCTGTCGGCGAAGGCGTTGACACCCGAACGCCCGGTGGTGAGAAAAACGCGTGAGTAGCCTTGCTTGGCAACGGTTTTCGCCGCCTCCACGTCTGATGCGACGACGATAGCGTCGCCCGGCGTCCACGCGGGGCGCGCCAGCACCAAGTGCGGTATCCGCAGTGCGGCGCATGCTTCGGCGGCGTGCGCGGTCATGGTAGCGGCGAACGGGTGGGTGGCGTCGACGACGGCGTCGATGTGTTCCTCATGCAACCAGCGTTTTAGTCCGTCGACGCCGCCGAAGCCCCCGATGCGCACCGGGCCTACCGGCAGGGCGGGATCGGGGACGCGGCCTGCCAGCGAGCTGACGATGTCGACGCGCGGGTACAGGGCGTTGGCCAGTTCGCGAGCCTCGCCGGTGCCGCCGAGCAACAGGACGCGCATCAGTGCCGGCTCCCCCGGATCCGCTCGGTGGAATATAGGTAGCTGTCGGTGAACCCCTCGGCGGCCAGGACATCGCCGACGATGATCACGGCGGTCTTGGTGATGTTGGCGTCGTGCATCTGATCGGCGATGTCGGTCAGCGTCCCGCGCAGCAGCACCTGCTGCGGCCAACTAGCGAAAGCCACGACCGCAGCGGGTGCTTCGGGCCGGTAGCCGCCTTCGAGCAGCTGTGGGACGATGGCATCGATCTGGGCGGCTGCCAGGTGCAGGACCAGGGTTCCGCCGGCTTGAGCGAGGGTTTGTAGCTTTTCGCCGGGCGGCATGGGTGTCGAGAGGGTGGCCACACGGGTCAACGTCACCGTCTGCGCCACCCCGGGGACGGTGAGTTCGCGCTTCAACGCGGCCGCGGCGGCGGCGAAAGCTGTTACCCCCGGCACGATTTCGTAGTCGATGCCCAGCGCGTCGAGTCGCCGGCACTGCTCGGCCAGCGCACTGTACAGCGACGGATCACCGGAGTGTAGCCGTGCCACATCATGGCCCGCCGCATCGGCGTCGGCCATCTCGGTGACAATCTGTTCGAGCGTAAGCGGTCCGGTGTCAATGATTTTCGCGTCTTCGGGGCAGAGCGCCAGCAGGTCTTCAGGCATGATAGAGCCGGCATAGAGGCACGTTGGGCAGCTTTCGAGGAGCCGCTGGCCGCGGACCGTGATGAGGTCGGCAGCGCCGGGTCCCGCGCCGATGAAATACACCGTCACCTGGTCACCGCCCATTGGGTGACCGGCATTTGCGGGCGCCAACCAGTGAAGCCACCAAGCGGCTCGCCCTGGTAGTGCTGAAGGCGTCGCAATTGGCCGCCATAGCGCGAATATGACTGTGCAAGAAGCGATTCTGACTCAGCTGTGACCGCGTTGGCCACCAGCCGTCCGTCTCGGGGCAGGTTGTCCAGGCAGGCGTCGAGCAGGTCGGGTTGGGTCAGGCCGCCGCCGACGAAGATGGCCGCGGGCGCTTCGGCGCCGTCGAACGCCTCCGGCGCCTCGCCGAGGACGTCGATGCCGACGCCGAAGGACGCGGCGTTGGCCGCGATATTGCGGCGGCGCAGTTCGTCGCGCTCGAACGCCACCGCGCTGCAATCCGGCCACCTCAGGCACCACTCGACACTGATACTGCCCGAGCCCGCGCCGATGTCCCACAGCCGCTCCCCCGGCCGCGGCGCGAGGGCGGCCAGCGTCGCCGCCCGGACTCCAAGTTTGGTGATCTGGCCGTCGTGGACGAACGCGTCATCGGGATACGGCGACATGCGTTCGTCGGGCAGGTAGCGGACGGCGACCAGGTTTAGGTCGTCGACGTTTTGCGGTGGGTCGTCGGCCCATTGGCGCGCGCTGCCGTCGCGGCGGCGTTCGGTTGGGGCGCCGAGGTTTTCGAGCACATTGAACTCGGAGTCACCTCGCCCATGCGCGGTCAGCAGTGCAGCCAATTCCTTCGGCGTGGCCGCGTTTTTCGACAGCACGATCGCCCGGCCGCCGCGGCGCACGGCGGTGTGCGGCGGCGCGGTCACCAGGCTGATGACCTCGGTGTCGTGGACGTTCCAGCCCATCCGCGCGCAAGCCAACGTCACCGAGGACACATGCGGCAGCACCCTGACCTTCTTGGGGCCGTACAAGCGGGTCAGAGTGCCGCCGATGCCGTGCAGGAGCGGGTCGCCACTGGCGACAACGTGGATTTCGTCGTCCACGGAAAGTGCTTGCAGGGCGGGCAGCATCGGTGACGGCCACTCCCGGCGGGGCGCGGCCACCGTTTCATCGAGCAGGTCGAGCTGCCGTCGAGATCCGTAAATGATCGTGGCCCTGTGTAATTCGGCGCGCGACGATTCCGCGAGGCCGGCCATGCCGTCGGCGCCGATACCGACAACGATGATCATCGCGGCATCCTGCGCCAAATGAACTGCGGCAGCAGCCGCATCACGAAGAACATCGGCCGCAGCGACCACGGGATCCACACGGTGCGTCGGCCCTTGGCCAGGGCCCGTGCGGTTGCGGCGGCCACTTGCTCCGGCGTGCTCGACAGCGGCGCGGGCCGCATGCCCTCGGTCATGCGTCCGATGACGAAACCCGGGCGCGCGATGAGCAACCGCACGCCGGTCCCGTGCAGCGCGTCGGCCAGGCCGCTGGCGAATCCGTCCAGGCCGGCCTTCGCCGAGCCGTAGACGTAGTTCGCGCGGCGCACGCGCACCCCGGCGACCGAGGAGAACACCACCAGCGAGCCGCGGCCGGCGGTCCGCATGACGGCCGCCAGGTGCGTGAGCATGCTGACTTCGGCGACGTAGTCGGTGTGCACGATGGCGACCGCGTGAGCGGCGTCGGTCTCGGCGCGTGCTTGGTTGCCGAGGATCCCGAAGGCCAGGACCGCGGTGCCGATGGGCCCATGCTCGGCGACGATCGAGGCGACCAGCGGTCCGTGAGAGGCCAGATCGTCGGCGTCGAATTCCGTGGTGTGCACCGCCGCGGCGCCAGCGGCTTTGAGGGTGGCGATCTGGTCGTCGAGCTGATCGGACCTGCGCGCGGCAAGCACCACCGTCGCTCCTTGCGCCAGGCGCCGCGCGAGTTCGATGCCGATCTCGCTGCGGCCGCCCAGGATTAGTACCGGACCTGCGCCCGTGTCGTCCACGGCTGCGATTATGACCTGCGCTAGCGTGGTCGGTGATGGCGAATACCACTACGCGGCTGACCGACGATGCGCTGGCCTTCCTGTCAGAACGTCACCTGGCCATGCTGACCACGCTGCGAGCCGACAATTCCCCGCATGTGGTCGCCGTCGGTTTCACCTTCGACCCCAAGACGCACATCGCGCGGGTGATCACGACCGGCGGCTCGCAGAAAGCCGTCAACGCCGACCGCGCCGGGGTGGCCGTGCTGAGTCAGGTCGACGGCGCACGGTGGCTGTCGCTGGAGGGCCGGTCGAAGGTGAACAGCGACGCCGACGCGGTTCGTGATGCCGAGCTGCGCTACGCCCAGCGCTACCGGACTCCCAGACCCAACCCGCGACGGGTGGTCATCGAGGTGCAGGTCGAGCGGGTGCTGGGGTCGTCGGATTTGCTGGACCGGGGCGAATAAAGCGGCTTTCGCGACAAACTCGCCGGTTCCCTGATAGCCAAATGGTCCACAAGCCGTTAGTTCGCACTCTGCTAGCTATCGATGCGCGAAAAGCGGTTTTCCGTCTGGATCGAAGGCCGACGCTTCAATTTCGTCTATTGTTGCCGTCACATAGAGTGCGAGCTTGGTGAGTTCTGCCTTCGCAGTAACTCTGTCAGCGCTACCTATCGCAACGGTTGAGCCGTCGGACGCGATCAAGGCAAAACGCTCGACACCTTCAAACTCGCGGGTGCCGATGCTGAATTGCGCAGACGCGTTCTCGTCCAGATCTGGAGTACGCACACGCGGCATGCCCAGGTTACTCCTAATCGACATGCAGAATCTGCCGAAAAAATACCTTTCAATGGTGTCAATCGATGGAGCACTGAGAATGAAGTGTTCGGGACCCATGCGGTCAGAATCTGTAATGAGGAACCAGTCGCCCTGGCTGCGTCCGACTAGTAGTCGAACTTCACCCAAAGACGACGAGAATATGGCCCGTCCGTCTTCGGTACAGGATCCAGGCGTCAGCGTATACCCGGCCCGCTGGGCCCATTGCTCAAGCCGCGGAGAGATCTCGATGCGGTCTGTCATTCCAACACACCAATATCCGGATCGGTTAACTCTTCAACTGTCATCGCTCTACCCTCCGAGTTCAATATCCGAACTTGTATTGATCCACCAGGTTGACCCATTCCGGGTGCCACCTCAGAGACTTCGATCCCCCACCCGTCGGGGAGAGTCTTTAACAGGTAGGAATTATAGGGGTCGACAAGGCTGTTCACATGGAGCGCCCGCGCCTCCCAAGACGCAGGTAGGCCGTCTTCCATTACTGCAAGGTACTTTCCGTTCTCTAACCCGACCCGGTCAAGCAGCCTGCCGTAATGCTTGACAAACTGATCCGCATCGGTGAAGGCGATTTTTGTGCCCGGCACGGCACCATCATTTCCAGGGAAATTCATATAATGAGAGCCGTTAGAGCTCAGCTTATTAAATCGCTCGGCGTATTCGTGCGCAGTGTACGTGCGCCCAGAGGGGTCACGGCCGAAAGGCGCCTCAGGGTCGTTGATAAGTTTCGCCACGGATGGCTTGATGTGACTTGGGTCAGCTGGGTTATCCGTAAAGTCCCAATGATCGTGCAACGGCTCGCCGTAATGCGGGTCAAGTGGTCCGTCCGGTAGTCGATGCCATCCATTGCCGGAGGGCTCATGGGAATGTATGGGATCCCGCCCACCGTCTGGGGAACCGCCATGCCCGGGCCCGGGCGAACCGTCGCCGCCTGCCGGGCGTCCGTCCGGTCCATCATGGGGCGGCCCTCCATCCGCGGGCCCGTGCGGACCGCCACCGTCGCCGGAGTGACCACCGCGCGGACCACTGTCGCCGGGCCCGTGCCAACCGCTGCTGCCCGGAAGTTCTGTCGGATGGCCTCCCGGAAGAGTGGAATGTGGCGCCGTTGAGGAGAGCGATGGTGCCGGCTGCGATGCGTGCGCGACGGCAGGCGCGGGTTCGACGGGAGCCCCACTCGGCGACACCTGCATTGGAGCCGGCGAATGATCAGCCAGTTCCGGCACATTTGCCGGAACACGTTCGCCCACCGCAGCGGGAACGGATGGCGGATGCGATGCAGGTGCGGTTGCCGGTATCGGCTCACGCGGGCTGCCGGCCGGCACTGAGGCTGGTTCATGCGGACCACCCGCCGGCGCTGGCACCGGTTCATGCGGTTGACCACCCACGGGATCGTGCGGACCACCCGGCGAAGCATGCGATGGTGCTGACGCGGTACCGGCCGGATCGCGCGGACCGCCGGCCTCGGCGGGCCTGGGCTCGGCAGTCGGTCCGTGAGGTGCACCCGGCGGCGCATCAGGCGCACGTGGCGCCGAACCGACCGGCGCGTCAACCGACTTGGGAGGCAACGCAACGGGCTGGCCGCCGACCGGAGGCTCGATCTTGGGCAGCTCTCCGGTCACGCCTTCGAGGTCTTTTGTCAGGCTGCTGCCCTTCCCGGCGATATCGGCGAGTGCACCGCGGGGACCAACGACACCCGCGAGCCCGTCCGCCGCTCTGCCGGCGGCACGCTCCGCCTGCGCAGCCGCCTCGGCGCCGCGCGCGGCCGCCCCGGCACCATCGGCCGCGGCGGCCGCTTCACCGCCTCCCGGAATGAACAGCGTCGCGACATCGAAAGCGTTTTCCCCGAGCCCCAATCCTGGGCGAGCTGTACTCCAATCATCAAGGTGCAGAACGCCTTTCAGCTGCTGCAATTGAGCTTCGCCGGCCTCCTGCGGGTTAATCAGGGCGTTGAAGATGCTTCCCTTCCAGAGGCCTTTCCCCAGTCCCGCCCAGGTCGACGCCGCACCTTGGGGATCTATGAGGAACCAGCGCGGGTCGAGGTCCGCCATGGACGTCGCCATCCCGACGGCGCCCTTCAGAACTCCCTCGTTGGCGTTGGCAAAGACGTCGAAAACCGTTGCCACCTGGTTTCCGACCGCGTCGCCCAGAAAATCTTTGAGCTCGCCGCGCACGTACTTCTCCAGCTTGACGACCAGGCCGTCGACGACCCCCAAACCCAGCTTGATCGCCTGTTCGGAGGCCCGGGCTTCCCGCCCCAAGTTGTGCAGCACGTCGTTGACGTCTTTGGCGATCTTCTTGATCTCGTCGAGCGCATCGCCTTTGACGATCAACATCAGGTCGTGCCCCAGGTCGGTCAATGACCCCAGCCGGTTCAGCAGGTCGCGGATCGCGTTCTGCGCCCGCCCCACGTCGTTGGCGAAATTGTCGAGCGCGGTCGCGATCTTCGAGGAAGCCTCGAAGATTTGCCCCATCCCGGTGGCGATGTGCGACAACGCCTCGTCGATCTTGCCGCCCTCGGGTATCTGCTGCGCGGCCAGCAGCGACTTCGAGGCGTTGAGTGCGCCCTGCATCCCAATGACCGACGTGGCGAAGCCCCGCCAACTTGCCGCGGCCGCGTGCATCCCGGCCACGTCACCGTCCGGCCACACAGAGTCCACGAACGACTGCACCACCGCCCACAGCAGCGGCGGCGGCTCCCCTTTGCCCCAGGTGCCCGGCGGGCCGGGCGCCGAGATCTTGGCCGGTTCTGCCGGGGCTTGCAGCGCGCCGTCCCCGCCACCCAGCGTGGACGCCGCCTCCGCCTTGGAATAGTTCGACGCGCCCTGCTGTATCAGGGCCCCGCTCTGCCGGCAGGCGTTGACCGCGGCAGCCGCGGCCTTCAACAGCGACTCGGCGGCGTCCTGGTACCCGAGGCCGAACACCTCGCCGGCGGCATCCATGCCGGTGTGGGCCGCAAAACCCGCCGTCAACACGGTCAGATTCGCGGCCAGACCATCACCTGCGGCAGCCACGGCGCTGCCGGCTGCGAACAGCGCCTCAGGATCAACCGCCAACGGGCCCACGCGCGAAATTCTCGCGGACGGCCCTGCGCGACGCTATTCACCCAGGTCGCAGAGCCAGAAGACTCACCTGGCGACACGCAACGTGATGCGGTGCCGCCCGGCCGGCACCGCGACGGTCGCCCCGGCCGGCTCACCGTCGAGCTGCACCGATGCGCCGTCGGGCAGCCCGCCGAGCGTGATCCGCGCGGCCTTGTCGGTGGTGACCGTGATCGTCGACGACGGCAACGCGGCCAGCCCGGCGCGCGCAACGTCGAGCGTGAGGCCCGCGACGCCGCTGAGGCGCAGCGTCAGGTACGGCAGCGCGCCGACGGGCCGGCCGACTTGCCAGTCCAGCTCGCTGTACAACCCCGGCGTCGGCTCGAAGTTCAAAAGCACGCCGCGGTGGTGGCGAATCGTGTGCGTCGGGTCCGGACGGGCATACGAGCGCGCGTCGACCTCGGCGACGGCCCCGCGCCGCGCGGTTACCGAGGGATCGGCGGTCAGCTCCGAGAGCCACCACACCTGGTGGGGCCCGATCCCCAGATCCGCGCGCACCAATTGCGGATACCACGCGAACGTGATGTGTCCCGGATCAGCTTGGCGCAGACCGGTTCCCATGTGAGCGATCGGGTCCTCGAACTTGTCCTGCAGCACCCAGGCGAGGTGATCCTCGAGCGGATACACCGTAAAACGATGGCGGTAGCCCAGCCGGTCCAGTTCGAGCACCTGCTCGGCCGCCGACGCGAACGGCACCAGTTCATCGACCAGCCCGTGTGCGATGACGTACGGCAGCCAGCGGGCATTCACCAGCAACTTCCAGGTGTCACCCTCCCGGGCGCAGGGAGAGTCCAGGTCGAGGTCGGCCGGGATGTCGACGTCGGGAAGCAGCCGCACCCCGCACGCCGGCGGCCCGGCCAGGACCACCGCCTGCGAGAAGACCTGCGGATAGCTCAGCCCGAGCTTGTAGGCCGCATACCCGCCCATCGAATAGCCGGATACGACAGTGCGATTCGGGTCCGTGCCCAGCTGTTCGGCGACCCGGGCCCACACCTCCCACATGTCGAGCTCCCCGGTGTCGAAGTACCAGGTCGACGGGCCCCGGGCCAGCGGGGTGACCACCACCGAGTCGCGGCCCTCGCACACCTCGTGCAGCAGCCGCGGGTCGATCGCGGCAAACTGGCTCTGGCCCAAGGCAAGCGAGTGCAACAAGAGCGTCAGCGGCAGCGCACGACCCGGGGTGTAGCTGGACGGCAGGCAGACCGAATACGGCTGCACGCGCCCGAGGAATTGCGGCTTGGTGCTCAAGATGTCGTCGCCCGACAAGCCCTGACCGAGTTCCACCGAGGACACGTACCAGCGGGTCGACGGGCCGGTGAGCACCGGCTGGGGCTCGGTTTCGCGGGCCGCCAGCCGGGCCCACGGCACCGTCACCGCGAACGCCGACACGTCGCCATGCGTCAAAGCCGCCGCCTGGGTCGAGTCCGACCAGAAGTTCAGGTGCGGCGGCTCCTGCTCGTTGGTGCGAAACGCGACGTTGTAGACGTTGGGCTGCCCGGGCAACGCACCGTGTTCGGCGGGCACGTCGGCGAACCCGTCCCCCGCCGCATTGGCCAGCCCGGCGGCCAGCCGGACCGTCCAGCTCCCTTCCGGTTCCACCAGCGACCGCGGGACCTGCGCAATAAACGACCGCGACTGCAAATCCACGCTGTGCTCGACCGGCGTCGCCGCCTGGGTGGTCAGGTCGATCAACGTGGCGCCGCGCCCCGACAGCAGCAGGGCCGTGTCGATGCCCGCCGAGCGCACGCCCGCCCCGGCCGGCCAGTCGGCGGCGGCCGTCCGGGCGGGGTCGGTGTCAAGAGTGAACAGCGCGACGGGCACCGAGGCGTCCAGCAGGGTGTTCCAGTCGACCCGCCACCAGGTGTGGGTGTCGGTGAGGCCGATGGCGACGCGGAAGATGTCGGCGCCGTTGCGGGCGGCCGGCCCGTCGGGGTAGACGTAGGTGCCGCGCGGCGGCGCCTGGATTTTCAGGTCCCCGACCGGGATGCCCGTCGCGCCGTGGTCGTCGTAGAGGAAGTCCGTCCAGAACACGGCGCCGCCGGCCAGCCGGCCCGCGCCGCAGGTGCGCGGAAACTCCTCTCCGAACGGCCAATTCGGCGGCACGGGCAGGCGCGGCTCGGGGCGCCGCGCGGCCGGCGGCACGCCTTCGGGCATCCCGTCGACGACGACGAGTTCGCCGGGCGGCGCGGGCGCGGGCGCCGCCGGGTGCAACACCGCGTCGGCGACGTGGCGCGCGATGCGCAGCGGTAGCAGCGTGAGGTCCAGGATCGACACGTCGCCCAACCTACGCGGCACTACCGTCATGCCAGCTAGGGCGCGGGAACCACGATCAACTCGTGCGGCCGGTTGTTGACCGCCAGGGCGCCGTCCTCGGTGACGACGACGATGTCCTCGATCCGGGCGCCCCACCGGCCAGGGAAGTAGATGCCGGGTTCGACGGAGAAGGCCATGCCCGCCGCCAACGGCAGGTCGTTGCCGGCGACGATGTACGGCTCCTCGTGCACCGACAGCCCGATGCCGTGCCCGGTGCGGTGCACGAAGAACTCCGCGAGCCCGGCCTCGGCCAGCACGTCGCGGGCGGCGGCGTCGACCTGCTCGGCGGTGACGCCCGGACGGACCGCGTCAAGCGCGGCGCGCTGGGCTCGTTCCAGCACCGAATACTGTTGGGCCACATCGGCTCTGGGCTCGCCGATGCTGTAGGTGCGGGTCGAGTCGGAGTGATAGCCCGGCTCGTAGGCGCCGCCGATGTCGACGACGACGACGTCGCCCACCTGCAATTCCCGATCCGAATAGCCGTGATGCGGGTCGGCCGCGTGCGGGCCCGAGCCGACGATGATGAAGGCCACCTCCGAATGTCCTTCGGCGACAATCGCTTCGGCGATATCCGCCGCGACGTCGGCCTCGGTGCGGCCCGGCCGCAGGAACTCCGGCACGCGGGCGTGCACCCGGTCGATGGCCGCACCGGCCTTGCGCAGCGCGTCGACCTCGCATTCCTCCTTGACCATCCGTAACTCGCGCAGCAGGTCGGTGGCCAGCACCGGCAGCACGCCCAGGACCTCGGCCAGCGGCAACAGGTGCAGCGCGGGCATGGAATCGGTGACGGCGGTCGCGGCGGGTGCGCCGCCCAACGCCTCGCTCACCAGCCGGTAGGGGTCGTCGCCGTCGACCCAATCCCGCACCGCCACGCCCAGTTCCGCAACGGCGGACTCCTTGAGGGAGGCCAGCTCCAGTCGGGGCACCACGATCGTCGCGTCGCCGGTGGCCGGCAGGACCAGCGCAGTGAGCCGCTCGAGGGTCTGCGCCCGCGAGCCGACGAGGTAACGCAGGTCGTAGCCCGGGGTGATCACCAGGCCGGCGAGCCCGGCGTCGGCGGTCGCCGCGGCCGCCGCTGCCAGCCGGCGCGCGTACACCCCCGCGTCGAATCGATGCGAGTCCATGGCAGCCAGATTAACGGCGCTGGCAGGATAGCCCGCATGCCCGAACCGCTCGTGCTCCTCGACGGCGCCAGCATGTGGTTCCGCTCGTACTTCGGCGTGCCGTCGTCGATCAAAGCGCCCGACGGCAGGCCCGTCAACGCCGTCCGCGGCTTCCTCGACTCGATGGCAGTCGTGATCAGCCAGCAGCGGCCCGGCCGGCTGGTGGTGTGCCTGGACCTGGACTGGCGGCCACAATTCCGGGTCGACCTCATCCCGTCGTACAAGGCGCACCGGGTCGCCGAGCCGGAACCGGAGGGTCAGCCCGACATCGAGGAAGTGCCCGACGACCTGACGCCGCAGATCGACATGATCATGGAGCTGCTCGACGCGTTCGGGATCCCGACGGCGGGCGCGGAGGGTTTCGAGGCCGACGACGTGCTGGGCACGCTGGCAGCGCGGGAGCGCACCGACCCCGTCGTCGTGGTCAGCGGCGACCGCGACCTGTTGCAGGTGGTCGCCGACGATCCCATCCCGGTTCGGGTGCTTTACCTGGGCCGCGGACTGACCAAGGCCACGTTGTTCGGGCCGGCCGAGGTGGCCGAGCACTACGGCGTGCCGCGGGAACGGGCCGGGCCGGCCTACGCCGAGCTCGCGCTGCTGCGCGGCGATCCGTCCGACGGCCTGCCCGGCGTCCCGGGTGTGGGCGAGAAGACGGCGGCCACACTGCTGGCCCAGCACGGTTCGCTGGACGGAATCCTGGCCGCCGCCCATGACCCAAAGTCCAAGATGGCCAAGAGTTTACGGGCGAAGCTGCTGGGCGCGACCGACTACATCGAGGCCGCCGGCAAGGTGGTGCGGGTGGCCACCGACGCGCCGGTCACGCTGTCGACACCCACCGACGCACTGCCGTTGGTCGCCGCCCATCCGCGACGCACCGCCAAGCTGGCGACCGAGCTGGGGGTCGGGTCACCGGTGGCCCGGTTGCAAAAGGCGCTCGACGGCCTGCCCGGCTGACGGCCCCTACTGGGGCCGGCCGACCTCGTAGGTGCCCTTGTTGTCCTGGAAGGTCACCGTCACGTGCTTCTTGGCGCCGTCGATGCTGACGTCACAGTCAAAGGTGGCGCCCTTCTTGACGACGGGGTCCTGGCCGTGGTTGCAGGAGACGTCCTTGACGTTCTTGGCGCCGTAGCCGTTGGTCTCGTCGGTCAGCACCTGCTGCACACCGGCCTGCGCCTTGTTGACGTCCAACTTGGTGGTGACGAAAAACCCGGGCTGCCAGAAGCCCAGCACCAGCACCACGGCGATCACCAGGAACGCGATCACGCCGACCACGCCCCCGATCAGCGCCATCGAGCGCTTCTTCGCCGGCTGTTGGTCGTAGGGGGCGTACTGCTGCGGGTATTGGCCGGGCTGACCGTACTGACCCGGCTGACCGTATTGGCCGTACTGGCCGGGCTGGCCCGGCTGCGCCGGCTGGCCGTACTGGCCCGGTTGGCCGTACGGGGCGTACTGGCCGGGCTGGGCGTATTGCTGGGGCTGTTCGCCGTACTGCGGCGGTTGGCCGTAGCCCGGCTGCTGGGGGTACTGCTGCGGGTACGCCTGCTCGGCCGGTTGCTGGTATTGCGGGTAGTCGGCGGGCGGCGTGTAGGCCGGGGCCTGCCACGTCTGCTCCTGGCCGGGCTGCTGCTGCGGCGGCTGCCAGTGCGTTGGCGCCACCTGGGTGGGCTCCGAGGACTGATCGCCGCTCTGACCGGGCGGTTGCCACTGGTGACCCGGGTCCGACCCCTGCGGTCCGCTCATTCCTTCTCCTCAGTTCCCTTGTCTCTCGCGCCATTAGCGCCATGTAACGGTAGCTCGCGCCCAGCCTACCCGGCGTCAACTGCGACGACGCCGCGCCGGACGTCATTGATGGCCCGCTTGGCGGCCGCCCGGAGCTCCGGATCGGGCGCGGCGTTGCGAACCTGGTCCAACAGGTCGAGCACCTGGCGGCACCACCGCACGAAGTCCCCCGCCGACATTCCCTGTTGGAGCGAGCCGCCGCCGGACACATCGGCGACGGCCAGTGCCGCGGCCAGGTCTCCCGTCCGGGCCCAGCGGTAGATGACGTTGACGAAGCCGTCGTCGGGTTCGCGGCTCGCGGCGATCCGGTGTGCCTGCTCGTCGGCGCGCAGCGCCATCGACAGCCGCGAGGTCTGCTGCAGCGCCTGCCGCAGCCGCTGGGTGGGCACCTCGGCGGCCAACGCGGCGCCGGCGCCGTCACCGCCGCGGGACTCGTATAGGACGGCCGAGACCACGGCCGCCAGCTCGGCCGGTTTCAAACCCGCCCACACGCCGGTGCGCAGGCATTCGGCGACCACGAGGTCGCTCTCGCTGTAGATCCGGGCCAGCAGCCGGCCGTCGTCGGTGACGTGCGGATCGGTGGCCGGGCCCTGGATGAAGCCGCGCTCGGTGAGCAGCCCGACGATCCGGTCAAACGTGCGCGCCAACGAATTGGTGGCCGCGCCGACCTTCTTCTCCAGCTGTGCGTTGTCGCGTTCGATGCGCAGGTACCGCTCGGCCTGGCGCATCTGGGGCTCGAGATTGGGGGCGCTGTGCGCGGGGTGCCGGCGCAGTTCGGTGCGCAGCGACGCCAGCTCCGGGTCGTGGAACGCGCCGTCACCGTCGCCGCGACCGCCGCGGCGCGCGGCCGGAACGGCCAGCCCGTCGGCCGCCGACCGCAGGGCCGAGGCCAGGTCGCGGCGCACCCGCGGCTGACGATGTTCAACGCGCTTGGGCAACGGCATCGAGCCGACGGGTGCCGTCGCGCCCGAATAGTCCGCCGAGGAAATCCTTCCCGCCCAACGGTTTTCGGTGAGGACGAGCGGGCGCGGGTCGGAGCTGTCGCGCGCCGACTCCAGCACCACCGCCAGCCCGCCGCGCCGGCCGTGGGTGATCGTGATGATGTCGCCCCGGCGCAGCGCGGCCAGCGCATCGCTGGCGGCCTGCCGTCGGTGCAGCCGCGATGCGCGGGACTGCGCGCGCTCCATCTCGGAGATCCGCGCACGCATCCGCGCGTATTCGAAGACCGGCGCGTCGTGTCCGCCGAGCTCGGCGGCGATCTCGTCGAGCATCCGCTGGCCGCGCTCGATGCCGCGAACCAGGCCGACCACGGAACGGTCGGCCTGATACTGGGCGAAGGATTGCTCGAGCAACTGGTGCGCCTGCTCGGGCCCCATCTGCTGCACCAGGTTGATCGTCATGTTGTACGACGGCGCGAACGAGCTGCGCAGCGGAAAGGTGCGGGTGGACGCCAGCCCGGCCACCGCGGACGGTTCGGTGGTTTCCTCGCTGGGATTCCACAGCACCACCGCGTGGCCCTCGACGTCGATGCCGCGCCGCCCGGCGCGCCCGGTCAGCTGCGTGTACTCCCCCGGTGTCAGCGGCACGTGCTGCTCGCCGTTGAACTTGACCAGCCGCTCGAGCACCACCGTGCGGGCGGGCATGTTGATGCCCAGCGCCAGCGTTTCGGTGGCGAACACCGCCTTGACCAGGCCCGCGGTGAACAACTCCTCGACCGTATGGCGGAACGCGGGCAACATCCCGGCGTGGTGGGCCGCCAACCCGCGCAGCAAGCCCTCGCGCCACTCGTAGTAGCCGAGCACCGCCAGGTCGGCGTCGGCCAGGTCCCCGCAGCGGTGCTCGATCACCTCGGCGATCTGCGCGCGCTCCTCCTCGCTGGTCAGCCGCAGCGGCGATCGCAGGCACTGCTGGACGGCGGCGTCGCAGCCGGCCCTGGAGAACACGAACGTGATCGTCGGCAGCAGGCCCTGGGAATCCAGGATGCCGATCACGTCCGGCCGCGGGGGCGGCCGGTAGAAGCGCGGGCGGGACGGTCGCGCCGAGCGGCCGCGCCGCGGCTGCCAGTCCGACATGCGGTCCGCCTCGCGGCGATGGGCGATGTGGCGCACCAGGTCCGGGTCGACGCGCGGCTTGCCGCCGGCGTCCGGCACGGCGTGCGAGTAGTCGAACAGGTCGAACAGCCGCTTGCCAACCAGCACGTGCTGCCACAGCGGAACGGGCCGGTGTTCGTCGACGACGACGGTGGTGTCGCCGCGCACGGTCTGGATCCAGCCGCCGAACTCCTCGGCGTTGCTCACCGTCGCCGAAAGGCTGACCAAGCGCACCTCGTCGGGCAGGTGCAGGATCACCTCCTCCCACACCGGGCCCCGCATCCGGTCGGCAAGGAAATGCACCTCGTCCATCACCACATACGAAAGCCCTTGCAGCGCGGGCGAATCGGCGTAGAGCATGTTGCGCAGCACTTCGGTGGTCATCACCACGACGGGCGCGTCGCCGTTCACCGACATGTCGCCCGTCAGCAGCCCGATCCGGTCGCGGCCGTAGCGCTCGCTCAGGTCGGTGTGCTTCTGGTTGCTCAGCGCCTTCAGCGGCGTGGTGTAAAAGCATTTGCCGCCCGACGCCAGCGCCAGGTGCACCGCGAATTCACCGACGACGGTCTTGCCGGCCCCGGTCGGCGCGCACACCAGCACGCCGTGGCCGCGTTCCAGCGCCTCGCACGCGCGCCGCTGAAAGTCGTCCAGCGTGAAGCTGAGTTCCGTGGCGAACCGCGCCAGCTCGGCCAGCTTGGGCAGCTCGGTCACGCCGCTGCCGGATCCCGCGAGGGTGCGCAAATGTACGTCAGCGGCGGCGTGTCGGCGTACAGACACGCACGCTCGCGCCAGGGGAGGCTAGGTGACGTCGTCATGCTGCCCGGCCGTGAAGGACGGCTCCGGTATCGGCCCCGGTATCGGCTCGGGCGGCTCGATGACCGACGCCTCGTCGTCGGGAATCGTGACCTGGGCTTCGCGCTTGGCCTTGCGCCGGTCGTGCAGTCGGGAGATCTGGATGGCGAACTCGAGCAGCACCGACAGCGCGATCCCCAGCGCCGTCATCGAGAACGGGTCCGATCCGGGCGTGAAGATGGCCGCGAAGGCGAACATGCCGAAGATCAGCCCGCGCCGCCAGGACTTGAGCCGCTCGTAGCTGAGCACACCCACCGCGTTGAGCATGACGATCAGCAGCGGGAACTCGAAGCTGACCCCGAAGACCACCAGCAGGTTGATCAGGAAGCCGAAATACCGGTCCCCGGACAGCGCGGTCACCTGCACGTCGCTGCCGACGGTCAACAGGAACCCCAGCGCCTTGGACAGCACGAAGTAGGCGAGCACGGCGCCGACGACGAACAGCACCGCGGCGGGCACCACGAACCCGACCGCGAAGCGACGCTCCTTCTGGTAGAGCCCGGGCGTGATGAACGCCCACAGCTCGTAGAGCCAGACGGGGCAGGCCAGCACCAGCCCGGCCGTCAGCCCGACCTTGAGGCGCAACATGAATTGGTCGAACGGTGCGGTGGCCAGTAGCCGGCACTGCCCGTCGGCGCTGATGCTCGCCCGCGCCGATTGCGGCAGCGAACAGTACGGGTGGCGCAGCCATTCGCCGAGGCTCTCCAGCCCGAAGATCCCGTGCGAGTACCAGAAGAACCCGAAAACCGTCGTGACCAGGATGGCGGCCAGCGAGATCAGCAGCCGGGTACGCAGCTCGGTCAGGTGGTCGACCAGCGACATCGTCGCGTCGGGGTTGGTGCGGCTGCGCCTGTTACGAGGGTTGAGCCGTTTCAGCAGGCCCGCTGTGCGCGCCGAAGCCTTGAAACCTTTCACGGTGGTCTTTGCGGTCGATCAGGGGCGCTCGGGCACCGCGGCGGCGCGGCTAGGCCGGGCGCGCTTCGGTGTGCCCCTGCTCGGTGGTCGCCGGCGGGTCGACCCGCTGCGACTGCACGGGCTGGGGGGTCTCGATGGACGGCGCCTCGGACTTGCCTTCGGTCTGCATTTCCCGCATCTCGGACTTGAAAATGCGCATCGACTTGCCCAGCGAGCGCGCGGCATCGGGGAGCTTCTTGGCACCGAACAACAGGATCACTACGACAGCGAGGATCGCCCAGTGCCACGGACTAAGACTGCCCACTTTGATTACCTCCAGACGTCCACCCGATGCTACCGCAGCAACGGTCGCGGCTATTGTGGCCGCGCCGCGACCTGGTAGGACTCCAGGGCGGCCGCGGCGGCATCCCGTACACGACGGGCCAGCGACTCCGGTTCGAGCACCCGCACCGCCGACCCGAAGCCCAGCACCAGCCGCGTCATCCAATCTTCCGAGGCGTAGGTCATGACGGCCTCGCACGAGCCGTCGGCCAGCTCAAGCACCTCGCGCATCGGGTAGTACTCGAACATCCACGAGGCCGCGGGCGCCACCCACAGCCGCGCCGACGGCAGCGACGGATCGCCGTCGAACAGCGAGGTGTCCGGCGGCGCGTGCAGCGCCGGTTCCGGCGGGGCCGCCGGCTCGCCCAGCTCGGTGGCGTCCACGATCCGGTCGAAGCGGAACAGCCGGACGCCTTCGGCTTCGCGCGACCACGCCTCCAGATAGCTGTGCCCGCCGATCAGCAGGACCCGGATGGGGTCGACGACCCGGCTGGTCAGGGTGTCGTGCGAGGCGGAGTAGTAGTCGATGGCCAGCGCGCGTTTGTACTGCACCGCCGTGCGCACGGCCGCCGCGGCGCGGCTTTCGAGGGGCGCGGGCTCGTCGACCGCCGCCACCGCCGCCGAAGCGTCGTGCCCGACGGCGCCGGCGGCGGCCTCGATCTTGGCGATCGCGCTGCGCGCGGCCTCCGGGTCGACGACGCCCGGGATGTCGGCCAGCGCCCGCAGCGCCACCAGCAGGCCGGTGGCCTCCGGCGACGTGAGCGTGAGCGGCCGGTCGATGCCAGCGGAGAACGTCACCTCGATGGTGTCTCCGGAGAACTCGAAGTCGATGAGGTCGCCCGGGTAGTAACCGGGAAGACCGCACATCCACAGCTGGTTGAGGTCCTCCTCCAGCTGCTTCTCCGACACCCCGAGGTCGGCCGCGGCCTTGGCCCGGGTGACCTTCGGGTTGGCCTGGAAATACGGGACCATGTTGAGCAGCCGAACCAATCGGGTGGACACGGGGGTCATGAGCTGTGCACCTCCGCATGCGCGCGCAGTCGCGCCAGCACCTCGTCGCGCAGCGATTGCGGCTCGAGCACGACGGCGTCGGCCCCATAGCCGGCGATGTCGCGGGCCAGCTGGTCGGCGGATCCGATGCCGAGCTCGATCACCTCGCCGTCGCGGCCGGCGAGCCGCTGCGGCCCGGTCGACCTGCCGGCGCGGCGCAGCGCGGTGGCCCGCCCGTCGGCGACCCACACCCGGGCCTGCCCGCCGGCCGGCCACTCGCTGACCGTCTGGGCCACGATCTTGCGCAGGTCGACGCCGTCGGGCACGGTGATCGCACCGGGCGGCCCGATGGGCGTGACGTCGGCCCCGATCCGGGACAGCCGGAAGGTGCGGGTGGCGTCGCGGTCGCGGTCGTGGCCGACCAGATACCAGCGGCCCTTCTCGGTGACCACGCCCCAGGGCTCGACGGTGCGCGTCGTGTAGGGCTCGGCCCGCGATGGCCGGTGCCGAAACTGCACCGCCTGACGGGAAGCGATGGCGGACAACAGGATTCCGAGCACCTCCTCCGACCCGCGCAGGCCCGGCACGCCCGCCGGGGACGCGATGGCTACCGGCGCGTCCGGGTCGACGTCCACGCCGGCGGCGCGCAGCTTGAGCAGGGCGCCCTGGGTGGCGGTGATCAGTTCGGGCGACTCCCACAGCTGCGTGGCGACGGCCACCGCGGCCGCCTCATCCGGGGTGAGGTCGACCGGCGCCAGCGCGTAGGCGTCGCGGTTGATCCGGTAGCCCTCGGTGGGATCCATGGCCGACACCCGGCCGACCTCCAGCGGGATGCCGAGGTCGCGCAATTCGTTCTTGTCGCGCTCGAACATCCGCGAAAACGCCTCGGCGCTAGGGCTGTCGGAATAGCCGGCGACGCTGGACCTGATCTTTTCGGCGGTGACAAAGCCGCGGGTGGACAGCAGGGCGATCACGAGATTAACCAGCCGCTCGACTTTCGAGGTCGCCATTTGTCCCAGGTTATTCGATGGTCCCCGCGCGGCGCTTACGCCGGCGGGCCGCGTCGCACGATTCACGGCCGCCGCACCGGTCGCGAGCCCGGGCACCGACTCTAAAAACTTGATGGCGCCCGCGCTATCACGTTCGCGATTCGACATGGGGTGCCACGACGGTGCCGATGTGACTGATGTGACTGGCCGTGAACCGACCACCCGGCTACATGCTCGCGATCAGCCGCTTGACCCGCTCGTCGACCGCCCGGAACGGGTCCTTGCACAGCACGGTGCGCTGCGCCTGGTCGTTGAGCTTCAGGTGCACCCAGTCGACGGTGAAGTCGCGGCCCGCCGCCTGGGCGGCGCTGATGAACTCGCCGCGCAGCCGCGCGCGAGTGGTCTGCGGCGGGTGGTCGACCGCCTCCGCGATGTCCTCGTCGGTGGTCACCCGGGCGGCCAGGCCCTTGCGCTGCAGCAGATCGAAGACGCCGCGGCCGCGCTTGATGTCGTGGTAGGCCAGGTCCAGCTGAGCGATCTTCGGGTCGGACAGCTCCATGTTGTAGCGGTCCTGGTAGCGCTGGAACAGCTTGCGCTTGATCACCCAGTCGATCTCGGTGTCCACCTTGGCGAAGTCCTGGCTCTCGACAGCATCGAGCTGCCGGCCCCACAGGTCGACGACCTGCTCGACCTGGGCGTTGGGCTCCCGGGTCTGCAGGTGCTCGACGGCGCGGCTGTAGTACTCGCGCTGGATGTCCAGCGCGCTGGCCTGCCGCCCACCCGCCAATCGCACCGGCCGCCGGCCCGTGACGTCGTGGCTCACCTCGCGAATCGCGCGGATGGGGTTGTCCAGCGAGAAGTCGCGGAACGGCACGCCGGCCTCGATCATCTCCAGCACCAGCGCCGCGGTGCCCACCTTGAGCATGGTGGTCGTTTCGCACATGTTGGAGTCGCCGACGATGACGTGCAGGCGCCGGTACTTCTCGGCGTCGGCGTGCGGCTCGTCGCGGGTGTTGATGATCGGGCGGCTGCGCGTGGTGGCCGAGGAGACGCCCTCCCAGATGTGCTCGGCGCGTTGGGAAAGGCAGAACGTCGCGGCCTTGGGGGTCTGCAGGACCTTGCCGGCCCCGCAGATCAGCTGGCGGGTGACCAGGAAGGGCAGCAGCACATCGGAGATCCGGGAGAACTCGCCGGCCCGCACGATCAGGTAGTTCTCGTGGCAGCCATAGGAGTTGCCCGCGGAGTCGGTGTTGTTCTTGAACAGGTAGATGTCGCCGCCGATGCCCTCGTCGGCGAGCCGCTGCTCGGCGTCCACCAGCAGGTCTTCCAGCACCCATTCGCCGGCCCGGTCGTGGGTGACCAGCTGCACCAGGCTGTCGCACTCGGCCGTGGCGTACTCGGGATGGCTCCCGACATCCAGGTAGAGGCGCGCGCCGTTTCGCAAGAAGACGTTGGAGCTGCGGCCCCACGACACCACCCGCCGGAACAGGTACCGGGCGACCTCGTCCGGAGACAGCCGGCGATGGCCGTGGAACGTGCAGGTGACACCGAACTCGGTCTCGATGCCCATAATTCGTCGCTGCACGTAATCGAGGGTACTGGTTGTCGCGCCGCAAAGGTGCAGAAGCCGCGCCCGGGGATGTTATCGGCCGGATCTATTCCGAGGACTCACCCTTCGTTTCCGACTCTTCCCCGCCGGATTTTGCGTCCTTGGACTTCGCGCCGCCCGACTTCTTCAGCAAGTTCTCCAGGGTCGGGCGATTGATCCGCTTGAACGCCCGCCGCGGCCGGTTGGCATCCAGGATGGCGACCTCGAGGCTCCCCACGTCGAGGGCGGGCTGATCGCCGTTGGAGGCCTCCGCGCTGCCCGCCCGCAGCGCCGCAACCGCGATGCCCAAAGCCTCACGCAGGTGCGCGTTTTCGGCGTAGGAGTCCTTGAGCGCGGTGACGATCGGCTCGGTGGTCCCGCCCATCACCACGAAATGCGGCTCGTCGGCGATCGAGCCGTCGTAGGTAATGCGGTACAGCTCAGGCGGTTTCGACTCGCCGTAGTGGGCGACTTCGGCGACGCACAACTCGACCTCGTAGGGCTTGGCCTGCTCGGTGAAGATGCTGCCGAGGGTCTGCGCGTAGACGTTGGCCAGCTGCCGCCCGGTCACGTCGCGGCGGTCGTAGGCGTAGCCCCGGGTGTCGGCGAACTGGATGCCGCCGCGCCGCAGATTGTCGAACTCGTTGAACTTGCCCGCGGCCGCGAAGCCGACGCGGTCGTAGAGTTCGCTGATCTTCTGCAGGGACCGCGACGGGTTTTCGGCGACGAACAGCACGCCGTCGGCGTAGGCGAGCGCCACCACGCTCTTGCCCCGGGCGATGCCCTTGCGCGCGAGCTCGCTGCGCTCGCGCATCGCCTGTTCGGGCGAGATGAAATACGGGAAGCTCACTTCTTCTTACCCCGCGGTTCGGCGTCGGGCCCGAAAGTGTCCGCCCGCGAGCGGCTTTCGATGACCTCCCGGGCCAGTTCGGCGATGCGGCTCTCCGGCACCTCGGCCGCGCCCTCGGCACCGATGGTGACCGCCGTTGGGTAGATGCCGCGGACCAGATCCGGGCCGCCGGTCGCGGAATCGTCGTCGGCGGCGTCGTAGAGCGCCTCCACGATCACCCGCAGCGCGGAATCAACGTCGGACACTTGCGAATACAGCTTCTTCATCGACGACTTCGCGAAGATCGAGCCCGATCCCACCGCCTGGTAGCCCTCTTCCTCGATGTTCCACCCGCCGGCGGCATCGAACGACACGATGCGGCCGGCGCTTTCCGGGTCCGCCGCGTGGATGTCATACCCGGCCAGCAGCGGCAGGGCGACCAGCCCCTGCATCGCCGCGGCCAGGTTGCCGCGCACCATGATCGCCAGCCGGTTGACCTTGCCGGCGAACGTGAGCGGCACGCCCTCGAGCTTCTCGTAGTGCTCGAGTTCCACGGCGTAAAGCCGGGCGAACTCGACGGCGATCGCGGCGGTCCCGGCGATGCCGGTGGCCGTGTAGTCGTCGGTGATGTACACCTTCTTCACGTCGCGCCCGGCGATCATGTTGCCCTGCGTCGAGCGCCGGTCACCCGCCATGACAACGCCACCCGGGTACTTCAACGCGACGATCGTGGTCCCGTGCGGCAGCTGGTCGCCCGCGGCAACGGTTTGCGCGCCGCCGCCAAAACTCGCCGGCAGCAGCTCCGGCGCGTGGCGGCGGAGGTGGTCAGCAAACGAGGACAGGTCTACAGCCGGATTCCCGGGAAGTGGGGAGTTAAAGGACAGTCGATCGGCGAACGGCCAGGTCACTGTCCGCCCTTTTGGACATACGCGCGGACAAAATCCTCGGCGTTTTCCTCAAGGACGTCGTCAATCTCGTCAAGCAGGTCGTCGGTGTCTTCGGCAAGCTTCTCGCGACGCTCCTGGCCCGCGGCTGTGCCGTCGGCGAAATCGTCTTCGTCGCCGCCGCCACCACCACGCTTGGTCTGCTCCTGAGCCATCGCCGCCTCCTGCTTTGTTATCGGCTCGTGTTAACCGGCGTCACACGCCCGCCGGTTCTTCTACAGTACCGGTCAACGTCGACGTTTCCCGATCCAACGCCACTTAGCTGGTCAGTTGTTCCACCAGTTCGACCGCGCTGTCCACGGAGTCCAGCAAAGCTCCGACGTGGGCCTTGCTGCCGCGCAGCGGCTCCAGCGTCGGGATGCGGACCAGCGAATCGCCGCCGAGGTCGAAAATCACCGAGTCCCAGCTGGCTGCGGCGATGTCGGCACCGAACCTGCGCAGGCATTCGCCGCGGAAGTACGCGCGCGTGTCCGTGGGCGGATTGTCGACGGCATCGAGCACCTGGTGCTCGCTCACGAGGCGCTTCATCGAACCGCGCGCGACCAGCCGGTTGTACAGCCCCTTGTCCAGCCGCACGTCGGAATACTGCAGGTCGACCAGGTGCAGCCGCGGCGCCGACCAGTTCAGGTTCTCCCGCTGCCGGAAGCCCTCGAGCAGCCGCAGCTTGGCCGGCCAGTCCAGCAGCTCGGCGCAGTCCATCGGGTCGCGCTCGAGCTTGTCCAACACGTCCGCCCACGTCTCGACGACGTCGGCCGCGCGCGGGTCGGGGTCGCGGCTGTCGACCAGCTTCGCCACCCGGTCAAGGTAAATCCGTTGCAGCGCAAGGGCGGTCAGCTCGCGACCATCGGCCAGGGCCACCGCCACCCGCAGCGACGGATCGCGGCTGATGGCGTGGACCGCGTGCACCGGCCGCGCCAACGCCAGGTCGCTCAGGTCGATCCCGTGGGCGGGGCCGTCCTCGATCAGATCGAGCACCAGCGCCGTGGTGCCCAGCTTCAAATACGTCGACGTCTCGGCCAGGTTGGCGTCGCCGATGATCACATGCAGCCGGCGATACCGGTCGGCGTCGGCGTGCGGCTCGTCGCGGGTGTTGATGATGCCGCGCTTGAGGGTGGTCTCCAGCCCGACCTCGACCTCGATGTAGTCCGAGCGCTGCGACAGCTGGAAGCCCGGCTCGTCGCCGGCGGGCCCGATGCCGACCCGGCCGGAACCGGTGACCACCTGCCGGGACACCAGAAACGGCGTCAGGCCCGCGATGATCGCCGAGAACGGCGTCTGCCGCGACATCAGGTAGTTCTCGTGGGACCCGTAGGAGGCGCCCTTGCCGTCGACGTTGTTCTTGTAGAGCTGCAGTTTCGCGGCGCCGGGCACGCTGGCGACGTGCCGCGCGGCGGCCTCCATCACCCGCTCACCGGCCTTGTCCCAGATCACCGCGTCCAGCGGATCGGTGCACTCGGGGGCGGAGTATTCCGGGTGCGCGTGGTCGACGTAGAGCCGCGCCCCGTTGGTCAGGATCATGTTGGCCGCGCCCACCTCGTCGGCGTCCACCACCGGCGGGGGCCCGGCGGAGCGGCTCAGGTCGAAGCCGCGGGCGTCGCGCAGCGGCGATTCCACCTCGTAGTCCCAGCGGGTGCGCTTGGCGCGCTGGATGCCGGCGGCGGCCGCGTAGGCCAGGACCGCCTGCGTCGAGGTCAGGATCGGGTTGGCGGTCGGGTCCGACGGCGACGAGATGCCGTACTCGACCTCCGTCCCGATAATCCTTTGCATTACTTCAAGATAGGCCGGGTGACGATGTAGACCCCGAGGCGGGGTTGCGACCGGCCGGGCGACCGACCCCGGGCCAGCGACAATGAAGCCCGAATCGGGTGCGATAAGCGCCAGCTGGCGCCGCGGTGCCGCTAGGTTTGCCCGCATGGAGCTTTCCCTTCGCCCCTCGCGCGGGACGGCGAGCGCCGCGGCCGAAAGCTGGTTCCTGAACCGGGGTTTGCCCTCGGTGCTGACGAGGCGGTCGCGGTGGCGGCGCCTTTGGCCGCGGTCGGCCCCCATGCTTGCGGCGTACGCGACGTTGCAGGCCTGCGTCCTGCCCATCTACCTGATCACCGGTGGCCGCGACGTCCACATCAGCGGGGAGCCGACGACCTCCGAGGTGATCCTGCTGACGATCATCGGGCTCGCCCTTCCGCTGATGGCTGTCGTTGGCTGGCTGGTCTCGCGGTCACACAGCGGCCGCACCCGCGCGGCGGTGTCGACGGTCGCGGTGGCCGTCGTGGCGTGCGTCGGAACCATCGTGGGCGGGCCCGCGCAACTGGCGCAGGAAGCCGTCGTGGTGGCCGCGGTGCTGGTCTTGACCGGCTGCGGCGTCGGATCGGTCGTCGGGTGGGCGGTGCGCATGATGCTGTCGCACCTGACGACGGTCGGGGCCCTGGCGGTGCGGGCGCTGCCCGTCGTGCTGCTGACCGCCTTGGTGTTCTTCAACACCTACGTCTGGCTGATGGCGGCGACGATCAGTGGGGAACGGCTGGGACTGGCAATGGCATTCCTCGTCTCGATCGCCGCGGCCTTCGTCGTCTCCGCCACCCACGATCGGGCCCGGCCGATGCTGCGGTCGACGGCAACGCTGCCCACCGACACCGCGGGGCTTGCCGACACGCCCTTCGCGGCCATGCCGGATACGCCCGACTGCGCACCGCTGAAGCGAACCGAACGCCTCAACGTCATCTTCGTGCTGGCCGCGTCGCAGCTGGCGCAGATTCTGGTGGTCGCGGTGGTCACGGCCACCATCTACCTGATCCTCGGGCTGATCGTGCTCAGCCCGTCGCTGCTCAACGAATGGACCCACACCTACACGAGCACCGCGACGGTGCTGGGATTCACGCTGCCGGTGCCGGATTCGCTGATCCACATGACGCTGTTCCTCGGCGCGTTGACGTTCATGTACATCAGCGCCCGCGCGGCCGGCGACGCCGAATACCGATCGACGTTCCTCGACCCGCTCATCGACGACTTGCACACGACCCTGATCGCGCGCAACCGCTACCGCGGCGCCGTGGCCGCACCGGCGTGTGAAGTTGACGCCGACCAGGGCAGTGATTAATTTCACAGGGTGTCTCGCCACCGCGCCGAAGAGGAAGTGGACGAACCGGTAGGCGACCTGGCCGGGAAGCGTTACGGGGAAGTGCTTCTCGTGACTCCCGGCGAGGCCGGCCCGCAGGCGTCGGTTTACAACAGCTTCCCGCTCAACGACTGTCCCGCCGAGCTGTGGTCGGCGTTGGACCCCCACGCGATCGCCGCCGAGAATGGCGCGGCCGCGGCCCTGCTCAACGGCCCCCGCTATTGGCTGATGAACTCCATCGAAAAGGAGCGACAGGGCCCGCAAGTGACCAAGAATTTCGGGGGCATCGAGATGATCCTGCAGGCCACCGTCCTGCTGTCGTCGATGAACCCCGCGCCGTTCAGCGTGAACAAGGTCAGCCGCCACACGGTTTTCGTGTTCAACGCCGGCGAAGAGGTCTACGAACTCATCGATCCCCACGGGAAACGCTGGGTCATGCAGACCTGGAGCCAGGTCACCGATCCCAACCTCAAGCGGGAAGACCTGCCCGGGCTCGCGAGCCGGCTCGAGTTGCCCGACGGGTGGAGCTACAAGCCGCGCGTGCTGACCGAGGAGTTGCGGGTGGACACCCGGACCGAGGCCGCGCAGGTGCTGCAGGACAACCTGACCAACAGCTACTCGCTGGAGACCTGACGGCCGCTTAGGCCGCCTCCGGGGCGACTAGCTGCGATTCGCCATCCAACTGCGGTGTCGCACAGCGGCTTTCCGCGCCGCTTTGGCGAGCGCGTGATCGGGCAGATGACGGCCCAGCGCATCGAGCACCGGCGCCGTCTCGGGGGCGGGATGTCGCCACATGGTCTCCAGCAGCCGCAACGGCTCGGGCACGCCGGCGAACAGGCTGCACAGCTCTTCGGGCGATTCCAACGTGCTCGAGAGCACGTCGACGAGTACCGCGACATCGACGAAGTTGCCGAGGGTTTCTGCGTCAGCGCGGTTTCGCTGCATCAACCACAGCGCGGCGTGACCCGCGACCGGAGTGTCCAACAGCTGACGAACGAAGGGTTCGGCAACCTCGATGTCGAATTTATGCAGCGCAGCGAAACCCATCATCCGACATTCGGCACGCGAAGCCGCCGCGACGGCCTCGGTGAGCATTTGCACTCGCTCGACGGCGGGACGTTCGGACTGCCAGGCTGCTAAGAGCGCGTCTTGCTGCGTTTCCGCCGCCGCCAACATGGCTTCGATCAACTCGGCGCCATCGCTGTCGGCGATGCGCTCCGCGCGGCGCAGCACGTATCCAGCGTTGTCGAGATGATCCGGCAGCAGGTGGCGGCCAAGCGCGGTCATCGTCACGGTGCCGCCGGTCCAATAACTGGGGCCAAACTCTTCCGGTAGTTCGACGCGGTCGGCCCAGCGCACCACACCAGTGCCCTCCAGAACATCGAAGATCCGGGCCAGGTCACGCTCGGTGAAGTAATCGAGGTTTTCCTCCCGCTCCGGCATGTACGGGGCGACCTGCCGCGCCACCACCGACTGAGCCCACTCGAGGAACGACTGGAAAGCTATCTCGGCGCTGTCGCTCGCAAGCAGCGGGGCAAGCCAATGGACGATCCCGTCGTCGAGCACCTCGTGCAATTCGTCGAGGAACCAGATCCGGCCCGAGTACATCAATTCCAACGGGCCCAGTTCGAGGATCGACGCGAACAGCGCGGCGGCCCGATCGACGGCCGGGCGGGCGGCCCACGCCTTCACCGGAACCAAACGACGCTGGCGCGCACGGACCGCGCCGGCCCGCTTGGCAACGTCCACAATAAAGTTCAACTGCGGCAAGTTCGCGGTCGTGTGGGTGCGCCACGTCTTGTCGCCGATCTGTGGATCCATCTCGTCGCCGGTATCCAACAACCCCACCAACGCTCGACCGTCGGCAAGTTTCAGATTCCCCTTGTCCGTCAGCTGCTTGCCATCCGGGCCTAGATAGTCGCGTAGGCCATCGACCTTGGCCAGCAACGGCGCCTCAGCCGCTACGGCCTCCACCTCCGCCAGCGGCGGCGGGACATAGATGAACGGCAACTCGTACGGTTCCCGCGCCGAGCCCGGGCCATACTTCTCCTCGATCTCGTCCAGAGCGGCCTGCAGCCTCGGGTCGTCCTCGTCGGACCAGTCCACGGCAGGAGTGGGGTTGTGCATTTCTGCGCGCACGGTCGGCTCGAGATCGGCAGCAAGCCGCCTCAATCGACCGGCCCGGTCCGGCCCGCCGACCAGGCGCCCGGTGGCCGCCATGAAGTCGAGATAGACACCGACCGCATTGCAGAGATACGCGGCACCTTTGGGGTGACCCTGAAACCGCCGCGGGCACCACTCCAGCAGGAACTCCGTGATGTCATTCGGGGCGAATTCGTCGAGAACACCGCTGGAGTGGTGATACCGCCAGTCGAGGACAACCCTGACGTCGGTGATCACCGCCGCCCGTTCCGCCGCGGGCCTATCCAACCATCCGTCGAGTTCGTCGAGCAGCGCATCACGGGCGACGCGGTAGGCGTCGTCGTCATCGAACTGGAGCCGCACCCCAGCGACGCTAGTCCGCAGGACCGACAGGCACCTACAGGTACTGGCCCAGGTTCGACTCGGTGTCGATGGCCCGCGACGCGCTCGACGACTTGCCGGTGACCAGGGTGCGGATGTAGACGATCCGCTCGCCCTTCTTGCCCGAAATCCGCGCCCAGTCATCGGGGTTGGTGGTGTTGGGCAGGTCCTCGTTCTCGGCGAACTCGTCGACGATCGAGTCGAGCAGGTGCTGAATGCGCAGGCCGGGTTGACCGGTCTCCAGCACCGACTTGATCGCGTTCTTCTTCGCCCGGTCGACGACGTTCTGGATCATCGCCCCGGAGTTGAAGTCCTTGAAGTACATGACCTCTTTGTCACCGTTGGCGTAGGTGACCTCCAGGAACCGGTTGTCGTCGATCTCGGCGTACATCCGCTCGACGACCTTCTCGATCATCGCCTTGATGCAGGCCGTGCGGTCGCCCTCGAACTCGGCGAGGTCGTCGGCGTGCAGCGGCAGCGTCTCGGTCAGGTACTTCGAGAAGATGTCTTGCGCCGCTTCGGCATCCGGGCGCTCGATCTTGATCTTCACGTCGAGGCGACCGGGCCGCAGGATCGCGGGGTCGATCATGTCCTCGCGGTTGGAGGCGCCGATAACGATGACATTCTCGAGGCCTTCCACGCCGTCGATCTCGCTGAGCAGCTGCGGCACCACCGTCGTCTCGACGTCCGAGGAGACCCCGGTGCCGCGGGTCCGGAAGATTGAATCCATCTCGTCGAAGAAGACGATCACCGGCGTGCCTTCCGAGGCCTTCTCACGGGCCCGCTGGAAGATCAGGCGGATGTGCCGCTCGGTCTCGCCGACGAACTTGTTGAGCAGCTCGGGGCCCTTGATATTGAGGAAGTACGACTTCGCCTCGCGGGCATCGTCGCCGCGCACCTCGGCCATCTTCTTGGCCAACGAGTTCGCGACCGCCTTGGCGATCAGGGTCTTACCGCAACCGGGCGGGCCGTAGAGCAACACACCCTTGGGCGGGCGCAGCGCGTACTCGCGGTACAGCTCCTTGTGCAGGAACGGCAGCTCGACCGCGTCGCGGATCTGCTCGATCTGGCGCGTCAGGCCGCCGATGTCTTGGTAGCTGACGTCGGGCACCTCTTCCAGCACCAGGTCTTCGACCTCGGCCTTGGGGATGCGCTCGAAGGCGTAACCGGCTTTGGTGTCGACCAGCAGGGAGTCACCCGGACGCAGCTTGCGCGGGCGGCTGTCGTCGTTGAGCGCGTCGGGATGGCCCTCCGGCAGGTCCTCGGCGACCAGCGGCTCGGCCAGCCACACGATGCGCTCCTCGTCGGCGTGGCCGACGACCAACGCGCGGTGACCGTCGTTCAGCACCTCGCGCAACGTGGAGATCTCGCCGACCGATTCGAACGTGCCGGCCTCGACGACGGTCAGGGCCTCGTTGAGCCGGACCGTCTGGCCCTTGCGCAGCGAACCGACCTCGATGTTGGGCGAGCACGTCAGGCGCATCTTGCGACCCGAGGTGAACACGTCGACCGTTTCGTCGTCGTGCGCCCCCAACAGAACGCCGTAGCCACTGGGCGGCTGACCCAGCCGGTCGACCTCTTCGCGCAGCGCCAACAGTTGCTGACGGGCCTCTTTGAGGGTTTCCATTAACTTTGAGTTTCGCGCCGCGAGGGAGTCGATGCGAGCCTCGAGTTGATGCACGTCGCGTGCGGATCGTGTGCCGCCTGCCGACCCGACAGCATGGTCCAGTTGCTCGCGCAGCACCGCTGCCTCACGGCGTAACTGTTCCAATTCGGCAGCATCGCCGCTGGACATGCCAGTTTCACGGGCATTGCCGAATGCTTCAGAACGCTCTGAGTCACCCATGTTGCGCTCCTTTCCCGCCCCGAAATGTGCGGTGGTACTTCAACGCTACCGGCGATTGCCGGTTGATGTGCGGAGTCAAATGCTCACGAAAAGTTAAGACTTTGGTTCCACTGGTAATCTCTGCCACGAATCTTGCCGAGCGAAAGGACAGCCGTGGCCCTAAAAGCCCTTGCCACCGGCTCCGCCGGCACCGTCTTCTCCCGGCGGGCCGGGCCCGGTGTGACTTCCATTGCACCCGTTGGCCCGACGGCGGGCCCGATCGCCTAGTCACAGAACGAACCTTATGCACCGACGCTTGACCGTTGCGCTGAGTGCCGTCGCGGCGGTGGCGGCGGTCGGGCTGGCCGGCTGCGCGCACACCGGAACCAAGGTCGTGTCGTCGTCCTCCTCGGCGGTCCCGGTGACGTCGACCCCGCTGATCGTCGCGGCTCCCCCGACCGCGCCGCTGCCCCCGCCCGACGCCCTGATCGACGTCCTGAACCGGCTCGCCGACCCGAACGTGCCGGGCGTCAACAAGGTGAACCTCGTCGAGGGCGCGACCCCCGATAGCGCGGGCACCCTGGACAAGTTCACCAACGCGCTGCGGGACAACGGTTACCTGCCGATGAGCTTCGCGGCCAACGACGTCGCCTGGTCGGACAAGAACCCGTCGCACGTGATGGCCACCGTGACCGTCAAGACCGCCCAGCCGAACAACGGCAACTTCACCTTCCCGATGGAGTTCACCCCGTTCCAAGGCGGATGGCAGCTCTCCCGCCGGACCGCGGAAATGCTGCTGGCATTGGGCAACTCGGCTACCGGGACGACGCCGCCCGCGCCCGCCCCCAGCCCGGCGCCCAGCAACACGTCGAATTCGAGCCAGCCGATCCACATCGCGGCTAGCCCGTGGGAGTCGGCGGGGGCGGGGCCGGAGGTTGGGG
>NZ_LZKE01000112.1:0-10144 GCF_001672675.1 Mycobacterium sp. E2327 | reverse complement strand
AGAGACAGAGACAGAGACAGAGACAGAGACAGAGACAGAGACAGAGACAGAGACAGAGACAGAGACAGAGACAGAGACAGAGAGCTCTTCCTCTCCTCAACAAGAGAGTTCTTCTGTCCTTAGATCAAAAGACAAGACTGGGACTGACTGTCCCTACCCCTCGGGTTACCTCACCCCCACCACTGTCCCTGGCTCGGCCGAAGGCCAATCGGTTCCGGCCTCCTCCGCTCCTACTTGGCCGACGCCTCCGGTGTCGTCCTACCGGACGGGAGAGTTCCAGGTGGGGGTGTTCCCCGACGCTTTCGCCTACACGCATTACTTCACCGCGCTGGTGACCCCACACCGGAAACGTCGAGTGACAGAGCGGAACTGGGAGGGGTTCTTCACCGCTGCCAGCAAGTTGTTGTACCACGACCACCGTGACTTCAACGAGCTTGTGGAGCTGACCGCCTGGCTGTTCGAGGACTGTGGCGGGGCTTTCCCCTTCCTGCCCGAAGACCACCCTGACCGCAAGGTGACCCGGGTGGCTCAGATCCGCTGGTTCTACGACACCGCGCTGTCCTACATGAAGGGCGGCACCACTCGGTCCTACGTGGCCAAGGTCCGCTACGACCGACCGCTAGCGAATGCGGCGGCCGAGCAGAAGATCCAGGACCTGGTGGACGCCTATGGCCGTTGGCAGAACCACGAGCCCGACGAGTTCCTCCGCAACAACTGGGCCAAGACCCTGCGAATCATGCATGGACACGACAGGCATTCCCTCGCCGACATAGCTGAGGTGGTCACCGCCATGCCCGCCCTGGGGGAGTACGAGGACCTGCGCCGATACCGTCATGTCTTCGCTCTGCGCCAGGAGTTCACCTGGCTGCTGGAGTTGGCTAGGGCGCTCGAAGGCCAATATCCCACCACCCAGCAGATCCTCGTCAGCGACGCCAGTCCGATGAGATCAGCGCCGTAGATGGAGGACGAATTGAGCGCCTATAACGCTGACGACCACAGGAAGTTCACCTACGCGCTGTTCTCACGGGACATCAGACGCCTGACCGCAAAGATCCATCACGCCAACATCGACGACGAAACGCAAAAGATGGTCGATGCCGCCCTAGACCAGCTCGAAACCCGGGTGTGGGTGATGTCGTTCCATGACCCCGCCAGCAGCCGCCTCATCCAGAATCAGGATCGCTACGCCGATGGCCGTCCCGTCGCGACGACGATTAGCTGGGGCGAGGGGTACGCCACGCTGGTTCACAGTCCCGATCCGAACGTCGCGACTGGCGTTGGGGTAGAAGAGCTTTCCGAGGAAGCGTGGCCCAGTGGCCCCGATGAACCCCCATGCAACCCGCTCGATATGGGCCCCGAGGAAGACGAGGAGTGACGCGACCGCTGACCTCCAAGGGGTCATCAGTAGCGCTTACAGAGGTGTAGCGAAATCAAAACAGTGCGCAAGCGTCGCTAACGGCTAGTCCCGAAGTACGGTGAAATACCGCGCAAGAACCGCAAATCACTCGCCAAGAAAGCATCGCGATCTGAGACACTGAACGGAGCGATCAGCAAGGCAAAAGTTCAACCGGGAGCAGCACGATGACGGTTTCCTCGACTCTCAGCGAGACAGTCGATTCGACTGAGCTGGTTGCCCTTTTCGGCCACTTGCCTCTTGAGCCCCGTTGCCGCGTGTGCCGTAATGATGCGGTACGTGCAAAAGTCAACGGGCTCTTAGCCGTCGGGGCAAGCTATGCCCATATCGTGCGTGCACTCGCTGCAGAGAACGCCAAACTTGATGCGAGCGACAGGGTGACCGTTGACAGCGTGCGAAATCACTGCGGGAGGCACTTTCCCGTCCAGAATGTCGCCAGGGCCACCTACCGAGAAATCCTTGAGCGACGTGCGCAGGAGAACGGCATCGACTTCATCAATGGAGTCGCGACCGCGATCACGCCGATGGCGTTCTTCGAGACCGTCATGGCGAAGGGCTATGAGACCCTTGTTGATCCGGATACTCAGGTGAACGTGCACACGGGCATGATCGCGGCCGGACGCCTTCAAGCGCTCCTTGAATCCCGGGCCAGTAACGCCAGCATGGTCGAGATGTGGGTGAAGATGGGTCGCATCATGGACGCCATCCATTCCACGGTCCCGGAGGAGCTGTGGCCAGAGATCTTGCGCAAGGTGGACGGTGACGAAAACCAAGCTAGGGGAAGGGGCCGCAGCGCTTTCGAGCCCCGCGATAATTGTTACGGCGCCGAGGATTTCGATCAGTTTGACCAATGACTGTCTGCTGTTGCTGCGTTCGTCTTCTGGCTGCGGCGAGCGTCGTTAGACCTTCACTTTGTCCAGCATGGCCTTTGCGAGCCGCGCCCCGTAGTCACCAGCAGCTGAGGTGTCCGTGAAGATTGGGCTGCTGCCCATTGAAAGATGTATTTCTTGGCAAGCTTTGATCTTGACCACTACGTTGTCCCGCGCGCCTAGCGCTTGTTGACAGGCCTGATCGCTCCCAGCTTCGTTGTCGTACCCGGCCATCTTGACGGTGGTAAGGCTGTCCGTTGTCGCCACGTTGGCCAGCGTCCACGTATAGCCGCCCTCGCCGTGCCTTTGACCCACCTGCAGGCCCGCGGTTCCTGGAACAGAACTGGGGAGGCTTGCGCAGGCGCGCCATTGCTTGGTTTGCGACTCTAGTACCGCTTGTGCCTGCTCGGCCGTCGTGAATACAACGACTGTTTGCTCGACTTGGTGGCCGACCGTGTAAGAACTCGGGTCGAGTGTCTGGTCGCGTATTTCCTGATACCCGGTGCCGTTGTATACGGAGTGGTCGGCCCCGAAGATAACGCCGACGCAGGTTGGCGGATCGACCTGTCCGGCGTTGTCCGACATCCCGTATGACGAACTGCTGACGATCATGTCGGAACCAGGTGCGATGCCGTAGAACTCACCACCGGTGACAGTCCTGACTTGCCCGGGGGACAACAGCAAGGTTTCGATTGCTGAAGCAGGAAACACCGCGGGCGTGGGTAGAGGCGATGGTGTGCCACTGCTGGCGGACCGATTAGGCGGTTGCACCGACGAGGTCGAAGTCGCGCTAGAGCTTGGGGGGTGGTGCTGCCAGGGTCTCCAGACAAAGAGAATCGCAACGACCAGCACGATCACCGCTGCAGTCGCAAGGGCCAGTGTCCATAAGTGGCGCGAAGCGCGTGCGATTACAGTTTCAGGAGTTGCGTGTTGCGAAGACGGTTGGGGATCTGCTGGCTGGCGTGGCGCTAGCGCGGGCATGGTGGGTGCCCCTTGCTGGGGATCGCCATCCATGCGCGCTAGTCCGGCTAACGCACGGGCGAAGTCGCTGCATCTTGGGAATCGGTCGCCAGGATCTTTGGCTAAGGCAACGGATAGAACCTGGTCCAGGTCGGCGAGTTCGCGCTTACTGTCCGCCAGGGCCGGGGGAGGCGTGTTCAGCTGGTGGCTGATCACCACTGCAGGGTTGGAGTGCGGGAATAGCTGCGATCCCGTGAGCAGGTGATACGCGGTGGCAGCCAGAGCATATTGGTCGGCGCGGCCATCAATTTCTTCGCCCAACAATTGTTCCGGTGCGGAATACGCGACGGTCCCTACGGTCATGTTCGTGACGGTCAGCCCGCTGATGTCATCAACGTTGCGTGCAATCCCGAAGTCGGCCAAAAGGATCCGCTGTTCGTCATCGTCATGATCGACATGGGTGAGCATGATGTTGGCCGGTTTGATGTCACGGTGCAGCAAGCCCTGTTTGTGGGCATAGTCGAGCGCACTGGCTACGGCAGTGATGATCTTCACGACCTGATCGAGGGGCATTCCCTCTGGGCAACGGCTGGCGAGAAGGCGGGCGGCGTCGAGGCCCTCGACATAGTCCATCGCGATCCATAGCTGGCCGTTGTATTCACCGCGGTCGTGGACACTCACGATGTGCGGATGCCACAGCGTTGACGCTAGATCGGCCTCGCGGTTGAAGCGGGCACGGTAATCAGGGTCCGAGGATACGTCCGCCCGCAGCACTTTAAGGGCGTCACGGCGCGGCAGGCGTGGATGCTCGGCCAAATAAACCTCGCCCATTCCGCCAGAACCCAGCAGGCGCTCAATCCTGTAGCCCGCAAAAGTCTGGCCCGCGTTCAGTGGCATGAGGCGCATCCTAAGCAGTACGCAGCGTTCGACGGATCGAATCGAACCTGCGGTGGCAAGATCAATCCGCTCGTCGTTCGCACTTAGACAATGACCTGGCCGCCGGGGGGACCAACGGGCCCTCCAATTGTGGACAACGGACCCTTACATAGTGCTCAGAGACGGCGGAAGCTCTTCTCAAGAGAACGGAGAATCGTCGTGACCATACTGATGACGTGGAATCCAACTCGTAGTGAGCTGGATCGTCTTTTGCATGACAGTTGTGTTTCGGCGTCGGCGCATGCCTTCGCGGTAGCGGAAAGCTGGCATCGGTCCTTCGATCCCGCCAGAGATGCCGTAACCGTTACGGCTGCTTGGTCAACGGGAAACCGGGTCAACAACATCGACATCGGTGACCGTGTTTACCTGCTGATGGTAGGTGACTTGGGTCGTGGCATTGTCCGAAGTGGGCGGGTCGTCAGCGAAGTCTTCTTCGATGACTACTACAACAGCCTCGACGTTGATAACCCGACTGCAACACCCTATGTTCGCGTCGCGTGGGATTTGGCTGTGCCAGAAGACGACCCGCTGCCGACGACAGCGCTGCAATCCGCCACCGACAACCTTGCGCGGCAAGGGCGCTGCCCAGACAAGAAATGGCGGTATGTGCAACGCGGTGGTGACGAAGTCGATCCGACTTTGGCTGCAAAGATTGAGCGCATGTGGCTGAGCCACGTCCGTCGTCATTTCGCGGACCTAACGGCGATCACGCAATAGACGCCCTGGCGGCCTGGGCAACGGAGGCCTTGATTGAGCAACCCGGTCATCCAGAAGAACATTCCGGCCACTCCTATGCCTACCTGAAGCCAGCATCGTTGTGGGGGCTGCGCTTGCCACCCTGTGCCCAAGTGCACTGACCAAGGGCATAGGTGTCTGCGAATCCAGGAACTAACGCACCAAGTAGTCGTGCCGTATGAGGGAACCAAACATTGGGTGCATCGGTCAAAAGAAACAGGATCGTCAGCCCGTGTAGGAGGTTGATAGGGCCGTGCAAAGTGCCCGCCTAGGTGTTAGCGCCCCAGGCGATTCTGTGCCAGGTCGTCTGCCATTGCCTACTTTTCGGCCAGTGCCTGCGGTGGCGTTGCCTGGCTACTCTGGGTCGCCTCCGCGTATTGAGATCACCCTCTGACGTGATCCATACAAACCATGCTTGGATTGAGCCGATAGCGGCAGCGCTCGCAGCACCGAGCGCTATGCCCGCTAAAAACACACGATTTGTGTCCGATTCGGCCACGGCTTGACGCGCTCCGATGATGTTTGGAGGCGGCATGTTTTCGGTACGGGAATATTGGTAATCCCAAGCAGCTATGTCCACGGGGTCCGAAGCAACTGAGGCTGACCGCGCTTCTGCTGCGGGGACGACGTTCAAACCGCCCCTCGGGTTCTGCGTCCAATGGATTTCATCGGCTCCGTCGAAAAGCACCTGAGTCACAACTTCGACTGGATCCACCGGGGCCGGTTGCGGTTCACTACCTAAAGTGGGTTCTACGATCGGGAACCTTACAACCGCGCCTTTGCGGTTGGTCGAGTACGCAAGACCGTTCACATGCTTGAGATCAGCCACTACGATCGCGCTAGCCTCCGGTGGCGGGTCGAACTTCACTGTCGCGGTTGGTGGTTTGATCATGTCGATTCGTGCGGAAACCACTTCTTTCGATCGACCCCGCTCGGCGGACCATGGAGAGGGTTCTCGCTCGCAGTGACCGCGATCAATAACCTTGCAGCTCACGACTTCCGTATCAGGTGGAACATCGAAAGTCATTGTAATTGACGAATTTACGTCAGCAGCGCGATCAAACTTGACCGCTATCAAGACGCGTGTGGTGTTGCGATCAGGATTTTCTGGCAGTGGCGCTAATGCGGGGGGCCAGATGATGGCGTCCAGCGAATGTTCGCGAGTCTCGACCCAAGCAACAGCCTTCAGCCGGTTTGGTTTCTCCTTGTCTCCACCGGGAATGGAAAGCGGAGCGTCTACCACTAGATAGCTAGGAAACGAGATTTCGGGGGTTGTGGCGGGCATAACTTTGACACCTACAACCGCAAGGATCTCCGCGAGGAGTAAAAGGGCAAGTGCCTCTCGATACTTCGCCGTATCTCGCTGCTTTCCTCGTCGCTTAGATGGTTGGTTAGTAGTACCAACAGGGCGCGCTTCCCCGCCAGGCGGGAGCGCAGTAGCGGCCGAGGACACGATGCCGAGCATGCCTAACCCGCGGTTTCGATGCCAGGAAGCGGGCGGCGTGTCTGCTGACTGCGGTTCGAGCACGGTAGCTCAGGGCTTATCGAAGCCGATTGCATCGAACGGAAGGGCTTTTCATGTGTAACCCCCGTTCCAGCTATCGCTGGACTGAAGGTACTTATGATGTCTTGAAATAGAGCACAAATGAGGCACGCAGGCATCCTCGATCAGGATCGCAAATTTTCCAGGTCGCACCGTCTCGCAAGTTCGTCTCAGAGAGAGACGTCTCAACCGCAGTATTCCAGCATTTATGAGTCAGGCGGGGTTGAGAATTGCCGCGCGCCGTGACCGGCGACAACGGATTAGAGCGGCCAGGCCCTAAGCATGACCAAGCAATCCGCCAGGGGTCCGCAACAACCACGGCGGCAACGTTTTTGGCTCGACGTGGACAAGCTCGACGCCTACGAGCCGGTACACATGCCGTTCTGGTATTTCGGTGGCGGCAGTGGCGGGCCGGACTGCGGGCCGACGTGGCAATGGCAGAGCATCGCAACGTATGTGTTGCAACGTATGTATGAGGCCGATGACTGCGTGACGGCGCTGAGCTGGCAGTCGCCGAGCTAGCCGAGTTGGCCGAGCTGCGCACCACGTCGCCCGCCGCGTCGGGGTTAGCTGTTCTTTAGGTCCGAAATGTCAATTACCGCTGGGCCGCGCACAGGTCCTCGAAGGTCGGCCACCCGACACCGTCAAAGCAGCAGCTACCCACGACCATTGGTTACTGGCGGTGTCTCTGCGGTAGATGTCGGTCCCGACGGGCTGCAAGAGGTAGGGCAACACGGTGGAGGAGCAGGTTTTGAAGCCTGCGCGGGTTTGGTGTCCACAACGCCAAGAGTGCACGCCACGAGGTAACACACTGCTACGACCTGAGCTAGGCCAGCGAGGATAAGAAGGACGAACTTGAGGCTGGTGCCCCGACGCAGAGAAGCGAGTGTCCGTAGATTGCATTTTGCGGTCCACTCTCTCGCGTCCACTTCGTCATTTGTCCATCCCCAAGGTCCCTGAGAGGGGTCCGGGTCGTTTAAAAAACCGCGCAGAAGTTTCAGGGGCGGTACTGATGACGTCCAAGGAATTCCGGCTAGAACGGCTAGCAGCGCCGCCGCCAATAACGCAATCAAGGCTTTGGCTAAATAATCTCTCGGAGGTCCCGATAAGACAAAGTCTTTGCCCACCAAAACAGCGAATACGGCCAGAACGACTGTGACCAGCCCTGCACATCCGGTCAGCGTCGATGCTGCTCGCGTGTTGACGGATGCCCGCCGCTCGTACTCGGCCGCTAGCTGCGCCTCAATGAATGCGGCGTATTGCGTGCCTTGCTCGTCCCAGTTCGGCACGCAGTGTCATCGTTCCTCTCGCGACGATTCGTTCCTGGCGTGGGGGAGATAGTGCATAGATGATTTGTCGTCGGTGTCGCCGCGGAAAACCGTATCGAACTTCGGGAGCGGCTCTTTGTGCGCAGGTTTGGGTCCGCCACCCCCAGCGCCGCCTCCGCCAACCTCAGCGCCACTACCCTCACCGTCATTACCCTTGCCTCCAACACCCTGACCGTCATCGGCACTTAACGGTGTAGTCATCGGAACACCCTTTCCATTGCCTGTCTAGGTTTGCGCAGGTAGGCCGATGCTAGCCCCGCCAGCCATTCAGATAAAGGTTCGTTAGTGGGATTGAAACCGTGCCTGCAGAGCCAACCACGGCGGACGTTAGCTGACCTGCGAACAGGGCGATGCCATAGTCGGTGTGCTCGGCTTCGGCGGCGGCAGGGACTGGTCAGACGTTGGGCATCGCCCAGGTGCGAGGAAAAGAAGGGCCTGCATCGGGAATAAAGCGTCTGCTTAAATCGTTGAACCTTCTATGAAGCATGAAGATCCGCATGCAGCCACAACGCCCAGCAGTGGAGCGCGCGTCGGTTATGTACGGGTCAGCACCGTCGCCCAGACGCTGGATCAGCAGAACGCCGCCCTTGAGGCAGCTGGCGTGATCAAGACCTTCTCTGACACCATGTCCGGCGCACGAGATGACCGTCCAGGTCTGGCTGCACTCTTGGACTACGTCCGTGAGGGCGACACCGTCGTGGTGTGGAAGCTCGACCGGCTGGGCCGCAACACCTTGCACATCCTGGAGACCGTCAAAGCCCTGACCGACCGCGGCGTCACCCTGGTCTCCACCACCGACGGCATCGACTCGTCAACTGCCGCAGGTCGCATGATGATTGGGGTACTCGGCTCGCTCGCCGAATATGAGCGCGAGCTAGTAAAGGAGCGCACCGCCCTCAAGCGAGCAATGTCCCTCGCCAACGGCACCAAATTCGGGCGGCGCAAGAAGGTAGTGGACCCGGGTCATATCGCCACGGCCAGGCGGATGCAGGACGACGGGCACACCGCGCGAGACATCGCCAAGTTCCTTGGCGTCTCCCGCGCAACCCTGTACAGGTACCTCGCCGACGATGCTGCTTAGCCCCCGGGCGGGGCTAGCGAATGGCGGCGTCAGGCCCCCCGCGGGGGCCTAAGACAGGCTGATCAGCCCCATCGGGGCGGGGGACAGCGACAGGCTAGTCAGGCCCCCGTGCGGGGCCGAGCGATGCTGTATGGCCCCCGACGGGGGCCGCTCGAATTGTCAGTGGGTGAAAGGAGACTCGGCCTATGACATTGACTACCGCTCAGATTGATCGCGCCTGCGGTGTTCTGCTCGGCACCGCCGCAGGTGATGCGCTTGGCGCAGCCTATGAGTTCGGCCCCCCGCGGGGGCCGGAACTCGAAGTCGCCATGGTGGGCGGCGGGGCTTTCGGCTGGGAGCCCGGCGAGTGGACCGACGACACTTCAATGGCTATCGCCATCGCCCAGGTCGCCGCCGCTGGAATAGACCTGCGTCAGGACGAGGCGCTCGACGACCTCGCCCGGCGGTGGCACGAATGGTCCCAAGACGCCAAAGACGTAGGCGTGCAGACCCGCTCGGTCCTCAGCCGGGCAGGGCGACGCGGAATCTCGGCGAACACGGCACGGGACGAATCGGCTGCGCTGCACAACAGTACCGGCCGCACCGCGGGCAACGGCTCGTTGATGCGTACTGCGCCGGTAGCGCTGGCCTACCTCGATGACGAGGCCGCTCTCGTGGAAGCGGCCCGGGCAGTAAGCGAGCTGACGCACCACGACCCGGAGGCTGGGGATGCTTGTGTGCTGTGGTGCCTAGCGATCCGCCACGCCGTCCTCGCGGGCGAGCTGGACGTTCGAATAGGCTTGCAGCACATCGACATAGACCGGCGAGATCTCTGGGCCTCACGGCTCGATGTCGCCGAGGCGGCGCAGCCTTCCGACTTCACCAACAACGGCTGGGTTGTTGAGGCGCTGCAGGGCGCATGGTCGGCGATCACGACAACTCCTGTTCCCCAAGATGATCCGGCCAAAGGCGTCTTCCGCGTCGATCACCTCCGCCTGGCCCTTGACACAGCGGTCCGAGGAGGTGGGGACACAGATACCGTGGCCGCCATCGCCGGTGGCTTGCTCGGGGCTGCCTATGGGGTCTCTGCCGTTCCTGCGGAGTGGCGTCGCCTCCTGCATGGCTGGCCCGGCTTGACGACACGCGACCTGGTGGCGCTGTCCACCCGGATCGTGAAGGAGGAGCGACCGTTTAGCTATGACACCTTCTGGATGACTCCGGTACGGCATCCACACCGGGCGGGAGGTCCTGCAACGCTGCAACATCGGCAAGCCAAACTCCATCATCACGTGGATGCCG
>NZ_LZKE01000111.1:0-27608 GCF_001672675.1 Mycobacterium sp. E2327 | reverse complement strand
CCGTGCCGCGCGGGCCGTCTGGCAGGCGCTGCCCGGCGAGTCCTGGGCTGACCGCTTCGCCGAGGCCGCCGCCCAGACCATCCGGACGGGACGGTCCGCGCTGGCGATCGTGCCCGACCAGCGCGACCTGGACACGCTCTGGGCGGCGGCCTCGGCGAAGCGGTCAGCCCAGGACTCGCCGGGCAGCGCCTGCCAGACGGCCCGCGCGGCACGGGATTCGGCAAGCGCCCCCAGGAACTGCCCGCCGCGGCCGTAGGCCTGCCACGCCGACGGGTCGACGGCCGCCGGCAGCGGCGGCGCGGGCAACTGGAGCGTCGCCGCGGGCTCCCGCTCCACCCGGGCGTGGCGGGCCGGCACCGCCAGGCGCAGCACGTCGGGCCGGGTGCCGGCGTAGCGCGCGGCGACCGCGTCGACCAGGCGCCGGATCTCCCGCGTCAGCACCGGTTCGGCCGACACGACGCGATCCAGCCAGCCCAGCTTGCCGGTGTGGTCGGTGTCGTTGCGGCGCTCCAGCAGGAACCCGTCGACCAGCCGGCCGTGGAACCGCACCCGCACCCGGACCCCGGGCTGGGCGTCGTCGGACTGGTCGGCCGACACCAGGTAGTCGAACTCGCGGTCCAGGTGCGGCACCGAGAGCATGGGCAGCACTCGGGCGATCGGCTCGACCTCGGGAGTTGCCTTGCCAGCCAACGGGATCGACAACTAGCCTTCGTCGGGCTCGGACTCGTAATCCGACTCGTACCCGGTCTCGTACTCGTACTCGTAGTCGGTTTCGTAATCCGGTTCCTCGCGCCCGAAGAAGAACCCGGCCGTGATCAAGACCTGGGCGGCGGCGTACAACCACCAGATCGGGACCGCCAGCGCGTCGTTGTACAGGATGAACCGGCCGATGGCGATCATCGTGTCCGACGCCGCAAAACACACCGCCCCCACCGCGGTCCAGATCGTCGGCAGGTCGGCCAACAGCGCCATGCAGACCATTGCGGTCAGCACGATCATGTAAAGCGTCACCGGAATGGTGAGCTTGTCGCGGGCCAGGTGCGGCCAGAACCACGTCAGCAACGACAGCGAGACCAGACACATGAAGGCGACGGCGGCCAGGCGCACCCGGGAGGTGCGGGCCAGCGGAATCAGGGCACCCAGGAAACACAAGTGCGCCAACAGGAATGCGGCCAGCCCCAGCCCGAACGACATCGTCCACCACGGGATCGCCAACAGCCAGTCGCCGACGGCCGACAGCAGCAGCGCGAGCATCAGCCAGCGCCGCTCGCGGACGATGGGGTGCGCCGCCGCGGCGACGGTGAGCAGCAACGCCATCGACGCCTTGAACGGCGGCTGCAGGATCCAGTGCCCCGTCAACGCCGTCCCCGGCGGCGACCGCAGGGCGACCACGGTCAGGTAGACCCCGTAGGCGAGGCCCGCCCAGCCGGCCACCACCCAACCGCCGGACACCAGGCGAGGTGCGTACGGTACTTCCATGCCCAGCTTCGACACGGCCGCGGAAAACCCGGGAAGCCGTGGAAACCCTGAAAAGCCTGGAATCGACCCCATCCTGCTGAAGGTACTGGATGCGGTTCCGTTCCGGCTATCAACCGACGATGGTGTCGCCGCGGCGCGGCAGCGCTTCCGCGACCTGCCGCGCCGGCCGCTGCACCCCGAGTTGCGGGTCGAGGACCGCGCCATTCCGGGTCCGGGGGGCGCCATCGGCATCCGGATCTATTGGCCCTCGGCCGATCCCGGGCACGCCGCGCCCGTGGTGCTGTTCTTCCACGGCGGCGGCTGGGTGGTGGGCGACCTCGACACCTACGACGGCACGGCCCGCCAGCACGCGGTGGGCGCCGACGCGATCGTGGTGTCCGTCGACTACCGGCTGGCGCCCGAGCACCGCTACCCCGCCGCCGTCGAAGACGGTTGGGCCGCAACGTTGTGGGTGGCCGAGCACGGCGCCGAGCTTGGCGCCGATACCACCCGGATCGCGGTCGCCGGGGATTCGGCCGGCGGGAACATGGCCGCGGTGCTCGCGCAACGGAGCCGCGACGAGGCCGGCCCACCGCTCGCGTTCCAGCTGTTGTGGTATCCCGCGACGATGTGGGACTCCTCGCTGCCGTCGTTCACTGAAAACGCCACCGCGCCGATCCTCGACGCGAAGGGTGTCGCCACGTTCTCGCGTTGGTACGCAGGCGAAGTCGACCTGGCCGACCCGCCGCCGGCAATGGCACCCGGGCGGGCGAAGAACCTGGCCGACCTGCCGCCGGCCTACATCGGGGTCGCCGGTCACGACCCGCTGCGCGACGACGGCATCCGCTACGGCGAGCTGCTGGCCGCGGCCGGCGTCCCGGTCGAGGTGCACAACGCGGAGACGATGGTGCACGGCTTTTTGGGCTACGCCGGGGTGGTGCCCGCGGCCACCGCCGCGCAGGACAAGGGGCTCGCGGCGTTGCGGAATGCCCTGCATTAACGGCCGGGAAGCGTACGGTGAACGCATGATTGAGCCGACCGTCGCCCGACCGAGCATCGATCCGACTTTGAAGTCGCTGCTCGACATGTTCCCGATGACCTTCAACGCCGCCGACGGCGTCGAGGTCGCGCGATCGAGGCTGCGGCAGCTCAAGGTGCCCCCGGAACTGCTGCCGGACATCAGGACCGAGGAGCGGACGATCGGTTACGGCGACCTGACCGACATCCCGGTGCGGATCTACTGGCCGGCCGGCGAGGCCGAGGCCTTGCCCGTCGTCGTTTTCTACCACGGCGGCGGGTTCTCGCTCGGCGACCTGGAGACCCACGACCCGGTTGCGCGCGCGCACGCCGTCGGCGCCGAGGCCATCGTGGTGTCGGTCGACTACCGGCTGGCCCCCGAGCATCCCTTCCCCGCCGGCGTGAACGACTGCTGGGCCGCGCTGCAATGGGTCACCGAGAACGCCGCCGAATTGGGGGGCGACCCGGATCGCATTGCGGTGGCCGGGGATTCGGCGGGCGGCAACCTCGCCGCGGTGATGGCCCATCTGGCCCGGGACAATGGCGGCCCGAACCTGGCCTTCCAGTTGCTGTGGTACCCGACCGTCACCGCCGACCTGTCGCTGCCGTCGCACACCGAGAACGCCTACGCGCCCGTCCTGGACCGCGACGTCATCGAGGCCTTCCTGTCCTGGTACCTGCCCGACCTCGACATCACCGACCCGAAGGCCCTACCGATCACGCTGGCCCCGGCCAACGCCGAAGATCTCTCCGGTCTGCCGCCCGCCTTCATCGGGACCGCCGAACACGATCCGCTGCGCGACGACGGCTCCCGCTACGCCGAGCTGCTCAACGCCGCCGGCGTGCCCGCCGAACACAGCAACGAGCCCGACATGGTGCACGGGTACGCCAGCTTCTCCCTGGTCATCCCCGCCGCCGCCGAGGCCACCAACCGCGGGCTGGTGGCGCTGCGCAAGGCGCTGCACGGCTAGCGCGAATACTCGCTGGGCGCAACGCCGTACCAACGCCGGAAGGCGTGCGAGAACGTCGACACCTCCGTGTAGCCCAGCCGCGTCGATACCTCCTCCACCGTCAGCCCGACGTTGCGCAGCAGGTCCACCGCCACGGTGGAGCGCGCCTCGTTCAGCAGGGCCCGAAACGACGTGCCCTCCTCGGCCAGCCGCCGGCGCAGCGTGCGCGGGTGGATGTCGAGTTCGGCGGCGACGTCGGGAAGCGTTGGGAACACGCCGGAATCGCGGAACAGCTTGCTGCGCACCAGCGCGGTGATGCCGCGGCGGCTCTCGCTGCTCTGCATCAGCACGTCGCACTGCGCCATGCACATCTCCAGCGTGTGGCGGTCGGCCTGCGGCAAGGGCTCGTCGAACATGGCCCGCGGGAAGTGCAACCGGTTGTGCGCTCGGCCGAACCTGACGTCGTGCACCGGCACCAGCTCGAGCAGCGGCCGCAGCAGTTCCTCGTCGACCGCCAGCTCCGCGGTCACCTCCTCGGCGTATTTCTCGGCCACCGCCATCGCGAAACTTGCTGTGGTCGTGATGATTCCGGCGATGTCGCGCTCGATGAAGAAGCCCCGCACGTCGGCGGGCAGGTGGCTGGCGTCCAGTTCGATCACGCAGTCCTTGGCGGTTTCGAACAGCGCCAGGCGGATGTGCATGGTGGTGAGCGCGAAGTAGCGCATCGCGATGGAAAACAGTTCGCGAAGGGTGCCACACGACATCACGGCAAACCCGAACAGCCCCAAGTGGGTCAGCGTGGACCGGCTGCCGACGTCCACGCCGATGCCCCGGTGATCCGGAAGGCGGGCCAGCAACCGGCGCACCGCCGCGATCTCGTCGACCGCGCTCACCATGGCGTCCGGCTTGTCGAGGTCGGCCGGCTCGATCGCGGTGCCCGCCAACACGTCGGCCGTCGAAACCCCGCGCTCGTTGGCCACCTCGCACAACACCCGGGTCGCGTGCACCGGGTGGCTCAGCGTCGGAGGGTGTGCCATCGCGTGTCCTAAAATCCCAACTCCCTGTCCGATAATCTCATTACTAGCCGCCCGCGTCATCCATACAGTTGAGGCATGGCGACCCTCAGCGCGCAGCGCCCGGCCGCGGGACCGGCCACCCGGCTGAACTCCTGGACGATGACCCGCGAGGCCCTCACCATCGGGTTCGACGTGAGCAACGGGTTCATGGGCCGGGTGCGTGGCAGTGACATCGCCCGGTTTCGTTGCGCCGGAAGGCGATTCGTTTCGATCAGCCACCCCGACTACGTCGACCACGTGCTGCACGGCGCCCGCCTGAAGTACGTCAAGTCGAACGAATACGAGCCCATCCGGGCCACCGCGGGCATCAACCTGCTCACCGACGAGGGCGATTCCTGGGCGGCCCACCGCGGCGTGCTGAACCCGACCTTCGCCCGGCGCCACCTCAACGGCATCGTCGACCTGATGATCGACCCGATCACCGGCGTCGCCGACGCGCTGGAACCCGGCGCGCGGTTCGACATCCACCAGACGATGGTCGAGGCGACGCTGCGGGTGGTCGCCAATTCGCTGTTCAGCCAGGACTTCGGGCCGCTGGTGCAGAGCATGAACGACCTCGCGACGCGCGGGCTGCGGCACGCCGAGCGGCTGCAGCGACTCGGATTGTGGGGGCTGATGCCGCCCCCGGTCTACGACGCGCTGCACCGGTTGGCATTCTCGGGGGTCCGCATGCCACCGCCGTTGCGCGACATGCAGGACATCACGCTGACCCTCGACCGCGCGGTCAACGACGTGATCGACCACCGACTGCGCCACCCGAGCGAGTCCCCCGACCTGCTCAACGTGCTGCTGCGCGCCGACGGCGGAAGTTGGCCGCGCCAGCGGGTGCGCGACGAGGCCCTGACGTTCATGCTCGCCGGGCACGAAACGACGGCGAACGCGATGTCGTGGTTCTGGTACCTGATGGCCCTGCACGCCGACGCCCGCGACCGGATGCTCGCCGAGATCGACGAGGTGCTGGGCGCGCGCCGCCCCTGCGCCGAGGACCTGGGCCGGCTGCCCTGGACCACCGCGTGCCTGCAGGAGTCGCAGCGCTACTTCTCCGCGGTGTGGATCATCGCGCGCCGGGCCATCGAGGACGACGTCATCGCTGGACATCGCATCCGGCGCGGCACCACCGTCGTCATCCCGATCCACCACATCCATCGCGACCCGCGCTGGTGGCCCGACCCGGAAACGTTCGACCCCGACCGGTTTTACCGGCCGACGGACCGGCCGCGCTCCGCGTATCTGCCGTTCGGCGGTGGTCGGCGCATCTGCATCGGGCAGAGCTTCGCGCTGATGGAGATGGTGCTGATGGCGGCCATCATGAGTCAGCGCTTCACCTTTGACCTCGCCCCCGGGGCCGCGATAGAACTCGAGGCAACGCTGACCCTGCGGCCCAAGCGCGGGGTACCCGTCATCGGAAGCAGGCGCGCATGAGCTCAGCAGGTTTGAAAACCCCGGACTACGAGACCCTGATCGTCGGCGCCGGATTCTCCGGCATCGGCGCCGCGATCAAGCTGGACAAGGCGGGCATGTCCAACTACCTCGTGATCGAGGCCGGCGACGGGGTCGGCGGCACCTGGTACTGGAACACCTATCCCGGCATCGCCGTGGACATTCCGTCGTTCTCCTATCAGTACTCGTTCGAGCAGAGCCCGCGCTGGTCGCGGACCTACGCGCCGGGCAACGAGCTCAAGGGGTACGCCGAACACTGCGTCGACAAATACGGCATCCGGTCGCGAATCCGGTTCAACACCAAGGTCCTTGCCGCCGAGTTCGACGACGAAAACCACTTGTGGCGGGTGCAGACCGATCCGGGCGGGGAACTGACGGCCCGGTTCCTGATCAGCGCCTGCGGGGTGCTGACCGTGCCGAAGCTGCCCGACATCGACGGCGTGGACTCCTTCGCCGGCACCACCATGCACACCGCACGCTGGGACCACCACCAGGACCTCACTGGCAAGCGCGTCGCGATCATCGGCACCGGCGCGTCGGCCGTGCAGGTCATCCCCGAAATCGCGCCGATCGTCTCGCAGCTCACCGTGTTTCAGCGCACCCCCATCTGGTGCTTTCCCAAGTTCGACGTGCCGCTGCCCGCCGCGGCGCGCTGGGCGATGCGGATGCCCGGCGGCAAGGTCGTGCAGCGGCTGCTGAGCCAGGTTTTCGTCGAGCTGACGTTCTCGCTCGCGGCGCAGTACTTCACGGTGTTCCCGCTCGCGCGCAGGATGGGGTCGGCCGGCGAGCGCTACCTGCGCCAGCAGGTCAACGACCCCGTGCTGCGCGACAAACTCACCCCGCGCTACGCCGTCGGCTGCAAGCGACCCGGCTTCCACAACGACTACCTGGCCACGTTCAACCGCGACAACGTGCGGCTGGTCACCGAGCCGATCGACAAGATCACGCCCGCCGCGGTCGCCACCACCGACGGCGAGGCCCACGAGGTGGACGTGCTGATACTGGCCACCGGCTTCAAGGTGATGGACACCGACAACGTGCCCACCTTCTCGGTGACCGGGAGCGGTGGGGTGTCCCTGAGCCGGTTCTGGGACGAAAACCGCCTACAGGCCTACGAGGGCGTCAGCGTCCCCGGATTCCCCAACCTGTTCACCGTGTTCGGCCCGTACGGCTACGTCGGCTCGTCGTATTTCGCCCTCATCGAGACGCAGACGCACCACATCGTGCGCTGCCTCAAGCGGGCCCGACGCGACGGCGCGACCCGCGTCGAGGTGACCGAGGAGGCCAACGCCCGGTACTTCGCCGAGATGATGCGTAAGCGCCACCGGCAGATCTTCTGGCAGGACAGCTGCAAGCTGGCCAACAGCTACTACTTCGACAAGAACGGCGACGTCCCGCTGCGTCCGGCGACCACGTTGGAAACCCAATGGCGCAGCCGGCATTTCGACCTCGACGACTATCGCTTCACCGCGTGAGGCGTCAGGCACGCCCCTGCAGGATCCCCTCGATGTTGCGCTCCGCGAGCGCGGTGATGGACATGAACGGGTTGCAGCCCAGGTAGCCGGGCAGCAGCGACGCGTCGTTGACGTACAGCTTGTCGTAGCCCTTCACCCGGCCGTAGCCGTCGGTGGCCCTGCCCCGGACCACGCCGCCCATCGGGTGAACGGTGTTGGGCGCGAACGCCGTTCCCTCGAAGAGGTCGTCGCGGTAGTCCACGCCGTTGGCCTGCGTCACCTTGTCGAATACGAACCGGGCCTTCTCCCGCAGATGGTCCGTGTGCCCCTCCGGCCAGTCGATGGCGATCGAGTCCTTCGTCCGGTCGTAGCTGATCTCCGCGCGGTCGCCGGTGCGCACCATGACGTAGTAGCCCAGCGCGAGCGTCTCCACGGGAAGCGGAAGCGAGAACATGCTCGCGTACACCGGGTTGTCGGGATCGTCGCGGCCGTCGAGGTTGATCATCCCCAGCAGGGACTGCTGGGTGCCGGCCGGATCGCCGGGTTGCAGCATGTGGGAAACCATGATGTCCCCGTTGTTCCCGTATCCGCGGCCGATCTCGTCGTTCAGGTGGGGCAGCGTCCCCATCTCGCGGGCGCGCAGCAACAGCTCGGTGGTGCCGAGCACGCCGGCGCCCAGATGCAGCTGGTCGCAGCCGATTTCCGCGCGAGCGAGCTCCTTGCCGAACCGGTCGATCTCTCGGGTGGACACCACGTATTCGCCCGAGCGCTCCCGCCGGATGCCGGTCACCTCGGTGAGGGGCTTCAGGGTGGCCTTGCCCGTCGCGAGCGCGGCCGCAATGTAGGTCGCATCGACGCTGCCGACCCGCCCGTAGTTGTTGCCGTACTGCTGCTCGAAGTTCAATGCCGAGCGCGGAACGCGTTCGGCCTCTTCGGATTTCATGTAGTCGAACGAATACGCGCTGCCGTTGTAGTCCACCTTGTAGCCCGCCGCTTCGGCGTACCGGCGGCCGACTCTGGCGTACTGGAACCACGGCGTCTGCTCGAACCAGTCCATGTCGCGGTAGCTGATCCGCAGCATGGACTTGGCGCGTTCGATGTAGGTGCCCAGGAACGCGCCGGGGTCGATGTCCGGGAAGGCGGTGCGGACCTGGTCCGGCGTCGGGATCGCGGCGATCGCGGCGTTGACCATCGAGCCACCGCCGACGGCCGTCCCGCGGAACACCGTGTGCGCGCCGTGGACCACCTTGTCGCAGATTCCGGCCTGGACCGGTTGCGTGGACGGCGTGTGCTGGGCCACCTGGGCGATCGACACGCCCCGATACGACGGCACCAGGCTGGGCGGGACCGACGTGAACCACCCGGCGCGGTTGTCCGCGGGCACCATCCGCGAAAAGCGCTTGCCGTCCGCGTCCGGGGTGTTCCACCACCTACCCTTCTCCAGGATCAGCGTCTGGATGCCCGCCTGGGCGAGCCGCAGGGCCGACACCCCGCCGCCGTACCCGCTGCCGACCACAATGGCCTGGTAGTGGGGCCGCAGGGCGGCGGTTGCCGAGGCGTTCCGGATGCCGAACTCCACCGCCCCCGCGCCGAGGGCGCCGGCCGTGACGCCCGCGGCGGCGCCCAGGAAACGTCTCCGCGAGAAAGCCATTTACTAGGCCGCCTCTCCGATCGTGCGGGTTTATAACGAACTGTGATTTAACTAACTGGGGTCTAAGCATACCTTCGGTACGTGAAATGCGCTACTGTACGTATCCATGACAGGTTTTCCACTGCGAATTGGACTTCCTGCATGTTCTGGTACGGATGTGCCATTTCGGGCCGCGGGCTGGACGAGACCCAAGCGCTACCTCTGGCTCCTCGCGGCGGCCGTCCCGGCGCTGGTGTTCCCGTCCTGGCTGGCGGTGCGCGTCACGGGGCTCGGCGTGTTCTGGTGGACGGTTCCCATCCTGGCGTTCGTGATCATTCCCATCGTCGACCATTTGGCCGGGCCCGACTCGCAGACTCCCGGTGAGAGCGTGCTGGCGTGGCTCGCGACCGACCGGTTTTACCGCTGGGCCACCTACCTCTACCTGCCCAACCAATACCTCTCACTGGTCTTCGCCTGTTGGCTGTGGAGCGGCGGCGGTTGGCTCACAATGGGTTTCGTCGACAAGCTGGGGCTGATGACGACCGTCGGCCTCATCGGCGGCCTGGCCATCAACGCCGCCCACGAATTGGGGCACACGCGCGAGCGATCAGAACGACGGTTGAGCAAGGTCGCGCTCGCCCAGACCTGCTACGGGCATTTCTACGTCGAACACAACCGTGGACACCACGTCCGGGTGGCGACCGCCGAGGACCCCGCCAGCGCCCGATTCGGTGAAAGCCTCTACGCGTTCCTGCCCCGGTCGGTGACCGGGGGCCTGCGCTCCGCCTGGCGCCTCGAGGCCGCCCGGCTGGCCGGGATGGGCAAACCTCGCTGGACGCTGGACAACGACATACTGAATGCGTGGCTGATCAGCGGCGCGCTGTTCACGGTGCTATCGGTATGGTTCGGTCCCGTCGTGCTGCCGTGGCTGATCGTCCAGGCGATCGTGGGCTTCAGCCTGCTCGAGACGGTCAACTACATGGAGCATTACGGGCTGCGACGCCAGCTGCTGCCCAACGGCCGCTACGAACGGGTCCGCCCGGCGCACAGCTGGAACAGCAGCACGGTGATCACCAACGTCCTGCTCTTCCACCTGCAGCGTCATTCCGACCATCACGCAAACCCGCTGCGTCCCTACCAGGTGCTTCGCCACGTCGATGACGCACCGCAGCTGCCCAGCGGCTACAGCGCCATGCTGCTGCTGGCGCTGATTCCGCCGCTGTGGCGGCGGGTGATGGATCCCCGGGTGCTCGACTTCTACGGCGGCGACATCAGTTTGGCCGCGCTAAAACCCGGCGACAGCGCGGGGCCGACGACGCTACGCTTTCCCGCGTGGCAAAAGAGTTTTCGCGCATCGATGAGTCGCTGACCGATTTCATTTCGGATCAGGCCGTATTCTTCGTCGCCACGGCGCCCTCCGCGGGCGGCCGAATCAACCTCTCCCCCAAGGGCTATCGCGACACCTTCGCGGTGCTGGACGAGCACACCGTCGCGTACGTCGATCTGTTCGGCAGCGGCGTGGAAACGATCGCCCACCTGCGCGACAACGGGCGCATCACGATCATGTTCTGCTCGTTCACCCGCAACTCGCGGATCCTGCGGCTGTTCGGCACCGGGCGCGTCGTGCGCCCGGATGACGCCGAATTCGCCGACTTGCTAAGGCGTTTCGGCGATCCGCACGCCGGCACCCGCGCCGTCATCGTCGTCGACGTCGAACGCATCGCCGACGCCTGCGGCTTCGCGGTGCCCTACTACGAGCTCGTCGACGAGCGGCCGGTACTCGACGCCCACCACACGCAGGCCTCCGAGGAGAAGTTCGCGCACCTGGTCAACCGCAACCGGCGCAGCATCGACGGGCTGCCCGCGCTCGATGCCGACCATCCGCTGCCCCGACCGTAACGCTTTTCCCGCTCCCACCGATGTTGAGCAGGCGGGGGTGACGGAAAGGGACCGACGATGTCGTTTGTGTTCGTCACACCGGAGCTCGTCAGTGCGGCCGCGACGGACATTGCCGGCATCGGCTCGACGATCAGCGCCGCCAACGCCGCCGCGGCCGTCCCGACCACTCAGGTGCTGGCCGCCGGCGCGGATGCGGTGTCGGCGGCCGTCGCATCGGTGTTCTCCGGCCATGCCCAGGCATATCAGACGCTGAGCGCACAGGCGGCGGCGTTTCATCAGCGGTTCGTGCAGAACCTGGCCGCGAACTCCGCGGCGTACACCGGCGCCGAGGCTCAGGGCCTGTCGGGGCTCGGCAACAGCAACCTGGGCGGCGGCAACAACGGCAACAACAACATGGGCGGCGGCAACGTCGGCGACGGCAACCTCGGCGCCGGGAACCTCGGCGGCGGCAACGTCGGCAACGGCAACTGGGGCAGCTCCAACGTGGGCATGGGCAACCTGGGCAACAACAACCTCGGTGTGGGCAACTACGGCAACAACAACATCGGCATCGGGCTCAACGGCAACAACCTGGTCGGCCTCGGCGGCCTCAACGCCAACGGCAGCGTCGGAAACGTCGGCTGGGGCAACGCCGGCAACAACAACATCGGCCTGGGCAACACCGGCAACAACAACATCGGCCTGGGGCTCACCGGCAACAACGAAATCGGCGTCGGCGGCACCTATTACGACACCGCGACGGGTCACTTCGCGTTCGGTGGGCTCAACTCCGGCAGCGGCAACGTCGGGATGTTCAACTCCGGCACCGGCAACGTCGGCGTGTTCAACTCGGGCAGCGGCAACACCGGCCTGTTCAACAGCGGCGCCCACAACTGGGGCCTGTTCAACTCGGGCCACGCCAACACCGGCATCGGCAACACCGGCAACACCAACACCGGGTTGTGGAACGCCGGCTACTCCAACGCGGGCGTGTTCAACTCCGGCCTGCAGAACGTGGGCGTCGGCAACCCCGGCGACAGCAACGTCGGCTCATGGAACGCCGGCCAAAACAACATCGGCGACCTCAACGGGTCGAACGGCAGCATCGGCTACCTCAACGGCGGTTACAACAACATCGGCGTCGGCAACTCCGGCGCGTACAACATGGGCAGCTTCAACGGTGGCGACCAGAACGTCGGCGACTTCAACACGGGCAGCGACAACACCGGATCGTTCAACGCGGGCAACACCAACACCGGGTTCTTCAACGCGGGCAACACCAACACCGGGCTGTTCAACACCGGCAACCTGGACACGGGCTGGGGCCGCACCGAGGACCTGACCGGCGTGGTGAGCAACTCGGGCTTCGGCAACACCGGCACGGGCAATTCGGGCTTCTTCAACACCAGCGATTTCAACTCGGGCTTTTACAACACGGCCAGCGGCGGCCTCAACTCGGGCTTTTACAACAGCGGCGCGGGCGGCAACGACATGGGCTTCTTCAACTCCGGCAGCGGCCAATTCGCCGTGGGCTTCGAAAACTCGGGCAGCGGCAGCTTCTACACCGGCATCGCCAACTCCGGCACCGGCGACTACAACACCGGCGTCGGCAATTCCGGGGTCAACGGCAACCACACGGGCTTCTGGAACACCGACTCGGGCGTCGGCGGCAACACCGGGTTTTTCAACTCCGGTCTGGGCAACAACACCGGCTTCTTCAACACCGGCGGCGGCTACCCCTTCGACCAGGGCAATACCGGATTCGCCAACTTGGGCGTCGGCGAATCCGGCTTCCTGCGCCTCTGACGGGCCGTCTAGATCGCGCGCTTGAGCTCGTCGACCATGTTGAGCTGCTCCCACGGCAGCTCGACGTCGGTGCGGCCGAAGTGCCCGTAGGCGGCGGTCTGCGCGTAGATCGGGCGCAGCAGGTCCAGGTCGCGGATGATGGCGCCGGGCCGCAGGTCGAACACCTCGGGCACGATCTTCTCGATCTTGACGGGGTCGACGGTCGCGGTGCCGAACGTCTCGATGAACAGCCCGACCGGGGCCGCCTTGCCGATGGCGTAGGCCACCTGCACCTCGACCCGCTCCGCCAGCCCGGCGGCGACGATGTTCTTGGCCACCCACCGCATCGCGTACGCCGCCGACCGGTCCACCTTCGACGGATCCTTGCCGGAGAAGGCGCCGCCGCCGTGGCGGGCCCAGCCGCCGTAGGTGTCGACGATGATCTTGCGACCGGTCAGGCCCGCGTCGCCCATCGGCCCGCCGACGACGAACTTGCCGGTCGGGTTCACCAGCACCCGGGTGGCCGACGAGTCCAGGGTGTCGTGGGCCAGCTCGTCGAGCACGGCGTTGAGCACATACGTGCGGATGTCGGGGTCCAGCGTCTGCTCCAGGTCGATGCCGTCGGCGTGCTGGGTGGAGACCACCACGGTGTCCAGCCGCACCGGGACGTCGTCCTCGTAGGCGATGGTGACCTGGGTCTTGCCATCCGGGCGCAGGTAACCCAGCGTGCCGTTCTTGCGGACCTCGGTCAGCTTGCGCGACAGGCGGTGCGCCAGCGCGATGGGAAGGGGCATCAGCTCCGGGGTGTCGTTGATCGCGTAGCCGAACATCAGGCCCTGGTCACCGGCGCCCTGGGCATCGAGCGGGTCGGCGGCGCCCTCGACGCGCGTCTCGTGCGCGGTGTCCACGCCCTGGGCGATGTCGGGCGACTGACGGCCGATGCCGATGTTCACCCCGCACGACGCCCCGTCGAAGCCCTTGTCCGACGAGTCGTAGCCGATGTCGAGGATGCGGGCGCGCACCGTGTTGGTGATGTCGGCGAACGCCTCCTTGGCCGACGTCGTCACCTCACCCACCACGTGCACCTGCCCGGTGGTCACGAGCGTTTCGACCGCCACCCGCGAGCGAGGGTCCCCCGCCAGAAGCGCGTCGAGGACCGAGTCGCTGATCGCGTCACAGATCTTGTCGGGGTGCCCTTCGGTCACCGACTCACTGGTAAACAGACGACCCTTTTCGCTCACAGTCCCGATCCTTCCAATAATTAGTTAGTCGAATTATATCTTCTGGCATCATCCGGCACCCGTGCGGGCGCCGTAGCGAAGTAAACCCTGCTACCCGCTGTGGCCGTGCAGGAACGCGACGATTGCGTCCACGATACGACTGGCCATCAGCGTCTTGGAGCCGTGTGGCAGCGCCGACTCGGCGCCGTCGGATGCCAGCAGCCAGCCGTCGTTGCTGTCCACCTCGAACGCCTTGTTGTCGCCGACGGCGTTGACCACCAGCAGGTCACAACCCTTGCGCCGCAGCTTTTCTCGCGCGTGGAACAAAACGTCGCCGTTGGCGTCGCCGGTCTCGGCGGCGAAACCCACGATGGCCCGCATGTTGGGCAGCTGCCCGTGCGCGCGGGCCCGCACCGCGCCGGCGAGCACGTCGTCGTTGCGGACCAGTTCGATCGTCGGCTCCTCGGCGACGTCGGGGCCCTTTTTGATCTTCGCGGTGGCAACCCGCGCGGGCCGGAAGTCGGCTACGGCCGCCGCCATCACCAGCACGTCCGCCTCGGGGGCGTGCTTGGACACCGCCTCGCCGAGCTGCTCGGCCGAGCTGACGTGCACCACGTTGACGCCGGCGGGGTCGATCAGCCCGGCGGTGTGCCCGGCGATCAGGGTGACCTCGGCGCCGCGCTGGGCGGCGACCCGCGCCACCGCGTAGCCCTGCTTCCCGGAGCTGCGGTTGCCGATGAACCGCACCGGGTCGATCGGTTCGCGGGTGCCGCCGGCGGTGACCAGCACCCGGCGGCCGGCGAGGTCGTAGGGCAGGGCGTCGTGGCGCTCCAGCAGCAGCTGGGCCAGCGTGGTGATCTCCTCGGCCTCGGGCAGCCGTCCGGCGCCGCTGTCGGTGCCCGTGAGCCGTCCGTACGCGGGTTCCAGGACGACGGCGCCGCGGCGCCGCAATGTGGCCACGTTGTCGACGGTGGCCGGGTGCAACCACATCTCGGTGTGCATCGCCGGGGCGAACAGCACCGGGCACCGGGCGGTCAGCAGGGTCGCGGTCAGCAGGTCGTCGGCGCGCCCGGAGACGGCCCTGGCCAGCAGGTCGGCGGTGGCGGGCGCCACGAGGACCAGGTCGGCCTCCTTGCCGAGCTGGACGTGCGGCACCTCCGGCACGTCGTCGAAGACGCCGGTGCGCACCGGCTGGCCGGACAGCGCCTCGAACGTGGCGGCCCCCACGAAGCGCAGCGCGGATTCGGTGGGGATGACGCGGACCTGGTGGCCGGCTTCGGCGAGCTGCCGTACGACGGTGCATGCCTTGTAGGCGGCGATGCCCCCGGAAACTCCTACGACGACCCGCTTGCTCTCCACCGCGCCCGGCCCGTTACTCGCCCTCGGTGTGCTCGAGCAGGTCGGCGTGGATCTCGCGCAGCGCGATGGACAACGGCTTTTCCTGCAGCCCCGGCTCGACGAGCGGGCCGACGTACTCGAGGATGCCCTCGCCGAGCTGGTTGTAGTAATCGTTGATCTGACGGGCCCGCTTGGCCGCGTAGATGACCAGGGCGTACTTGCTGGACACGCGGTCCAGCAGCTCGTCGATGGGCGGGTTGGTGATGCCCAGCGGGGTGTCGTAGGCGCCCTGGCCGCCTGCCGACGGGTCGAACTGGTCCACGGCGGTCAGCGACGCGTCGGACTGGGGAATGCTCACGTAGGTCAGTCTCCTGGCGGATAGAGCCGTGCGGTACGGCTAGAGAACTTCGATGCTTGAATCTGGTCTGGTCAGGCGGTTCATGCCGGGCCCGGCGCAGTTCCCACCAGCAAGGATACCAATTCGGCGCACGCAGACTCCAATCGACTGTTGACGACCACCTCGTCGAAGTCGTTTTGCGCCGCCATCTCGGTGCGGGCGGTGTCGAGGCGGCGCCGGATGGCCTCCGGTGTCTCGGTGCCCCGGCCGATCAGCCTGGCCTCCAGGTCCTCCCAGCTGGGCGGCGCCAGGAACACGGTGAGCGCCTCGGGCATCGCCTTCTTGACCGCCCTGGCGCCGGCCAGGTCGACCTCGATCAGCACGGGCAGCCCGGACGCGGTGGCGGCCCGCACCGGCTCGGCCAGCGTGCCCGACCGGTGCAGCCCGCCGTGAATCTCGGCCCACTCCAGCAGGGCGCCCTCGTCGATCAGCTGCTGGAAGCGGGCGGGGGTGACGAAGTGATAGTCGACGCCGTCGACCTCGCCGGGCCGCGGGGCCCGGGTGGTGGCCGAGACGCTGAACTGCAGGTTGGGGATCCGCTCACGCAGACACCGGACCACCGTCGACTTGCCGACCGCGGAGGGACCGGACAGCACGACCACACGCCCCCTGCCTGGCGGCTCAGGGCGTGCCCCCCGTGCGACGTCCGGCCCCCCGCCGGCGCTCACTGGCGCTCCTGGGTCGGTGCCCCCAACAGGCCGTTCGGCCTGCATGGTCGCAGTGTCGGGTTAGGAGCCGAACTTTTCCAGCAGGGCCTTGCGCTGCCGGTCCCCGAGGCCGCGCAGGCGGCGGGTGGGGGCGATCTCCAGCTCGGTCATGATCTCCTGCGCCTTGACCTTGCCCACCTTCGGCAAGGCCTCGAGCAGCGCAGACACCTTCATCTTGCCGAGGACTTCATCGCTTTCGGCGTCCTTGAGCACCTGGGTGAGGTTGGTGCCACCGCGCTTGAGGCGATCCTTGAGCTCTGCTCGCGCTCGACGTGCGGCGGCCGCCTTCTCCAACGCGGCCGCGCGCTGCTCGTCGGTCAACTGGGGAAGGGCCACGATTCCTCCGTATCTGATCAATCCGATAATCGATCTCGTTTTGTCTCTGCCGGGTACTTCAGCCAGCGGAGATGACCGTACTCAGCCTTCCTGACGAAATCTAACCCGACCCCCTCGTTAATTGTGCAAATGTGCAGCGTGAGCCGCCCGGGCGAACGCCGAGGGGCGTCTCCGGGGCGGGCCCGACGCCCTCCCGATTCGGTCGCGGCGGTGCCCCTACGACCTCCCGAATAAGGCGCCCTACCTGCGGTTTTACGCCATACAGTTGGGCGGCCGCGGACGATGCCGACGGCGGTGGCCGACGTCCGCGAGCCGGGGTGCCGGGGATCACCAGATTTTTCGTCGCGTGTCGCGCGTGTCGCGGCCCAGTGGCCCAGGCGCAGGTCGGCGACGGCTACGCAGCGATGTGCCAGCTAACACCCAGCCAAATATCAGTTACGATCGAAATCGTGCCGAACCTGCGCATCCGTCAGGCGGCTGAACTGCTGGGAGTCAGCGACGACACCGTCCGTCGCTGGATCAACCAGGGCACGTTGTCGGTCACCCACGACTCGGCGGGACGCAAGGTCATCGCCAGCGAGGACTTGGCCGAATTCTCCCGGGCAAACGCGCCCGCCCCGCCTCCCGACCCGCTGAGCATCGGCAGCTCGGCCCGCAACCGGTTCGTCGGCCTGGTCACCAGCGTCCTGCGCGACACCGTGATGACGCAGGTCGAGATGCAGTGCGGTCCGCACACCGTGGTCTCACTGATGAGCACCGCGGCGGCCGAGGAGCTCAAGCTGCGCCCCGGCAGCGTCGCCGTGGCCGTCGTCAAGGCCACCACCGTCATCGTGGAGACCGCCCCGCCCAGCTCGGCCATGGCGTCGGACTGAGCGTGCGCCGAGGGCCTTAGGTGTGCACTGAGGGCTTTTGGTGTGCGCACCGGGCGGAAAACCGGCCGGATTAGCGCCCCCAGCTCACACCGAAAGCCGAGGATTCACACCCGAGCGGCCTACAGCGCGGCCAGGTAGGCGACGGCGTCGCGCATCCGTTCGCCGGCCGCGCGCAGGTCCGACACGCTGGGGCCGGCCCGCAGCACCTCACGCGCCACGGCAGGCAGCAGCTGGCCCGGCGCGGCCCCGCCCAGGCCGCCGAGCGCCTCGGGCCGTCCCCCCTGCGCCCCGACGCCGGGCACCAGCACGGGTCCGCCCAGCTCGCTGACGTCGGGCGCCTCGAAGACGGTCGCGCCCAGCACCACGCCGACGTATCCGGGCTCGGTCGGGTTGGCGGAACGGTTGACCACCGCCGCCTGGTCGATGATCAGCTGGGATACCGTGCGGCCGTCGAATTCGGCGCGCTGCACGGTGCCGCCCTCCGGGTTGGACGTCGCCGCGAGCACGAACACTCCCCGGTCGTTGGCCGCTGCGGCCTCCAGCAGCGGCCGCAGCGAACCGAAGCCCAGATAGGGCGAGGCGGTCACCGCGTCCGCCGCAAGCGGCGAGTCGCCGGCCCAGGCCGCGGCGTAGGCGGCCATCGTCGTCCCGATGTCGCCCCGCTTGGCGTCGGCCAGCACCAGCACCCCGGCCGAGCGCAGCGCGGCGATGGTGCGTTCCAGCACCGCGTACCCGGCGGCGCCGTAGGCCTCGAAGAACGCCACCTGGGGCTTGACGACCGCGAACCCGGTGAACGCCTCGATGCACACGTCACAGAACGCGGCCAGGCCGTCGGCGGTGGTGGGCAGGTCCCAGGCCCGCAGCAGCTCGGGGTGCGGGTCGATGCCCAGGCACAGCGGCCCGCGGCTCAGCTTCGCCTCGGCCAGCCGGGTGCCGAACCCGGTCATTGGGAGCCGCCCGCGGGCGTGATCGCGCTGTGCAGCTCCTGCAGCGAGCGCACGCCGATGTCGCCGCGGATGCCCGCCTCGATGCCCTGCACCGCGGCCGACGCGCCCTGCACGGTCGTGACGCACGGGATGTTGACCGACACCGCGGCCGAACGGATTTCGTAGCCGTCGATGCGCGGGCCGGAGTTGCCGAACGGCGTGTTGATCACCATGTTGACCTCGCCGGCCTTGATCGCGTCGACGGCCGACATCGCGGGGCGCCCGGGCTGCGGCGGCTCGAAGTGCTTGCGGACCTCGTCGCAGGGAATCCCGTTGCGGCGCAACATTTCCGCGGTGCCCTCGGTGGCCAGCACCCGGAAGCCCAGGTCGGCCAGCCGCTTGACCGGGAACACCAGCGACCGCTTGTCCCGGTTGGCCACCGACACGAAGATCGTCCCGCCGGCCGGGAGCGACCCGTAGGCGGCGGTCTGGCTCTTGGCGAAGGCGCTGCCGAAGTCGCGGTCGATGCCCATCACCTCGCCCGTCGATTTCATCTCCGGGCCGAGCAGCGAATCGATGGCGGCCCCGTCGATCCGGCGGAAGCGGTGAAACGGCAGGACCGCCTCCTTGACGGCGATCGGGGCCTGCGGCGGCGCGTGCGCGCCGTCCCCGGTGGCGGCCAGCAGGCCCTCGTCGCGAAGCTGGGCGATGGTGGCGCCCAACATGATCCGGGCACACGCCTTGGCGAGCGGGACGGCGGTGGCCTTCGAGACGAACGGAACGGTCCGGCTGGCCCTGGGGTTGGCCTCCAGGACGTAGAGCACGTCGTCCTTGAGGGCGTATTGCACGTTGAGCAGGCCGATCACCCCGATGCCGTGGGCGATGGCCTCCGTCGCGCGGCGCACCTTCTCGATGTCGCTGCGGCCCAACGTGACCGGCGGCAGCGCGCAAGCCGAGTCGCCGGAGTGGATGCCGGCCTCCTCGATGTGCTCCATGATGCCGCCGATGTAGACCTCGGCTCCGTCACACAGCGCGTCGACATCGATCTCCACCGCGTCCTCGAGGAAGCGGTCGACCAGCACCGGGTGCTCGGGCGACAGCTCGGTGGCGCGGGTGATGTAGCCCTCCAGCGTCTCGTCGTCGTAGACGATCTCCATGCCGCGCCCGCCCAGCACGTACGACGGCCGCACCAGCACCGGATAACCGATCTCGTCGGCGATCCGGCGGGCCTGGGCGAAAGTCGTTGCCATGCCGTACTTCGGCGCCGGCAACCCGGCGGCGGCCAGCACGTCGCCGAACGCGCCGCGGTCCTCGGCCAGGTCGATGGCCTCCGGCGGCGTGCCGACGATCGGGACCCCGGCGTCGAAGAGCCGTTGCGCCAGCCCGAGCGGTGTCTGGCCGCCGAGCTGCACGATCACGCCCACCACCCCGGGGCCGCCGGCGGCCGACTGCTGTTCGGCGCGGAACACCTCGAGGACGTCCTCGAAGGTCAGCGGCTCGAAATACAGCCGGTCGGCGGTGTCGTAGTCGGTGGACACCGTCTCCGGGTTGCAGTTGACCATCACGGTCTCGAACCCGGCCTGGCTCAACGTCGTTGCCGCGTGCACGCAGCTGTAGTCGAACTCGATGCCCTGACCGATGCGGTTAGGACCCGAGCCCAGGATCAGCACCTTGGGCCGCTCGGTCTGCGGCGCCACCTCGGTCTCGGCGGCGGGGTCCAGCTCGTAGCTGCTGTAGTGGTAGGGCGTCTTGGCCTCGAACTCGGCCGCGCAGGTGTCCACCGTCTTGTAGACCGGGTGGATGCCGAGGCGCTCGCGCAGCGAGCGCACCCCGTTCTCGCCCGCCAATTCCGGCCGCAGCGCGGCGATCTGGCGGTCCGACAGCCCGCTGTGTTTGGCGCGCCGCAGCAGGTCGGCGTCGAGCACGGGAACGTCCACCAGCTCCGCGCGCAGCTTGCCCAGCTCGCCGATCTGGGCCAAGAACCACGGGTCCACGCCGCTGGCCTCGGCGACTTCCTCGATCGACGCGCCCAGCCGCAGCGCCAGTTCGATGTCGTAGAGCCGGCCCTCGGTCGGGGTGCGCAGCCGGTCGAGCACCTCGTTCACGTCCCCGCCCGGGTCGGGCTTCGTCCAGAAACCCGCGCGGGTGGTCTCCAGCGACCGCATCACCTTGCCGAGCGCCTCGATGAAGTTGCGGCCCAACGACATCGCCTCGCCGACGGACTTCATGGTGGTGGTCAGGGTGGGGTCGGCGCCGGGGAACTTCTCGAACGCGAATCGCGGCGCCTTGACGACGACGTAGTCGAGCGTCGGCTCGAAGCAGGCCGGCGTCTCCTTGGTGATGTCGTTGAGGATCTCGTCGAGGGTGTAGCCGATGGCCAGCTTCGCGGCGATCTTGGCGATCGGGAAGCCGGTGGCCTTGGAGGCCAGCGCGCTGGACCGGGACACCCGGGGGTTCATCTCGATCACGATCAGCCGGCCGTCGACCGGGTTGATCGCGAACTGGATGTTGCAGCCGCCGGTGTCCACCCCGACCTCGCGCAGGATCGCGATGCCCAGGTCGCGCATGCGCTGGTATTCGCGGTCGGTGAGCGTCATGGCGGGTGCGACGGTGACCGAGTCCCCGGTGTGCACGCCCATCGGGTCGAAGTTCTCGATCGAGCAGACCACGACCACGTTGTCGTTGCCGTCGCGCATCAGCTCGAGCTCGAATTCCTTCCAGCCGTAGATCGATTCTTCGATCAACACGTTGGCGCTGGGGCTTTCGGCCAGGCCGGCGCCGGCCATCCGGTCGACCTCCTCGACGGATCGCGCCATGCCCGACCCGAGCCCGCCCATGGTGAAGCTGGGCCGCACCACGACCGGCAGCCCGAGTTCCTCGACCGTCTCGCGCACCTCTTCCATCGTGAAACACACTCGGCTGCGCGCGGATTCACCGCCCACCTTGGCGACGATGTCCTTGAACATCTGGCGGTCCTCGCCGCGCTGGATGGCGTCGATGTCCGCGCCGATCAGCTCGACACCGTGGCGCTCCAGCGCCCCGTTCTCGTACAGCGCAACGGCGGTGTTGAGCGCGGTCTGCCCGCCCAGCGTGGCCAGCAGCGCGTCGATCTTGTTGCCCCGCTCGGCCTGCTGGGCGATCACCCGCTCGACGAAGGCCGGGGTGATGGGCTCGACGTAGGTGTGGTCGGCGTACTCGGGGTCGGTCATGATGGTGGCCGGGTTGGAGTTGATCAGGCTGACCTGCAGCCCCTCCGCCCGCAGCACCCGGCAGGCCTGGGTGCCCGAGTAGTCGAACTCGGCGGCCTGTCCGATGACGATCGGCCCCGAGCCGATCACCAGCACGTGGCGCAAGTCGGTGCGACGCGGCACTAGCGTCCCCCTTTCCTGGCGTGAAGGCGCGCAGATGTACACGATTTGCGGCGTGTCGGCGTACAAACACGCGCGCTCGCGGGAGACGTGGTCATTGGTGGCCTGCCATCAGGTCGACGAATTGGTCGAACAGGTACTCCGCGTCGTGCGGACCGGCGGCGGCCTCGGGGTGGTACTGCACCGAAAACGCCTTGCCGTCTGCGAGTTTGACGCCTTCCACTACCCCGTCGTTGGCGCAGGTGTGGCTGACGACTGCCGGGCCGAACGGCGTGTCGAAGGACTGGCCCGCCTCGCCTTCGAGCGCGAAGCCGTGGTTCTGCGCGGTCACCGCGACCCGTCCGGTGGCGTGGTCGATGACCGGGACGTTGATGCCGCGGTGCCCGAAGACCATCTTGTAGGTGGACAGGCCCAGCGCCCGGCCGAGGATCTGGTTGCCGAAACAGATGCCGAACAACGGGATTCCGGCGCCCAGCACCTCGCGGGTGAGCCCGACGACGTGGTCGGCGGTGGCGGGGTCGCCCGGGCCGTTGGACAGGAACACGCCGTTGGGGTTGATGTCGGCGATCTGGTCGAAGGTCGCCGACGCCGGCAGCATGTGGCTGCGGATGCCGCGCCGGGAGAAATTGCGGGGCGTGTTGGTCTTGATCCCCAGATCGAGGGCGGCCACCGTGAACCGGTGCGGCCCTTCGGGTTCCACGACGTAGGCGCCGTCGGTGCTGACCTCGCCGGCCAGGTTGGCGCCCAGCATCGACTGCTGGCCCCGCACCCGTTCCACCAGCTCGGCCGGTTCGGCGAGCGCGTCGCCGGAGAACACGCCCGCCTTCATCGAGCCGCGGCTGCGCAGGTGGCGCACCACCGCCCGGGTGTCGATGCCGGCGATGCCGACGATGCCCTGGCGGGCCAGTTCGTCCTCCAGCGTGCCGGTGGCGCGCCAGTTGGAGGCGCGCGGCGACGGGTCGCGCACCGCGTAGCCGGCGACCCAGATCTTGTCGCCGCGGCTTTCGGCGTCCTCGTCGTTCCAGCCGGTGTTGCCGATCTGCGGCGCGGTGGCCACGACGATCTGGCGGTGATAACTGGGGTCGGTCAGCGTTTCTTGGTAGCCGGACATGCCGGTGGAGAACACGGCCTCCCCGAGCGTCTGGCCGACCTTGCCGAACGGCGTTCCGGTGAAGACGCGCCCGTCTTCCAGAACCAAAACGGCCTTAGTCATGCGCGGCCCCCTCCTCCCGGCCCTCCAGCCAGGCGTCGTACTCGTCGCGGTGGTTCGCGCGAAACGCGGTGTCGATCTCGGTTCCCGAAGGCAGGCGCCACCGGATCGCCAATATCCCAATCCGAGGCGTGACCCTGCCCGCCATTCGGCGCTCCATGCGGATGCCCTCGATCGCGTCTTGGGGAATCCAAATAGGTTGGGCCCGAACCCTTTCCACCAGGATCCCCTCGTGATAGCGGGTCAGCACCGCCTTGCTGCGAAAGCCCAGATCGCCGGCCGCGATCCGCTCGCCCCAGTCCGGCGCCATCATGGAACCGCAGTAGTGGCCGCGGGTGGTGATGGTCGCGGCCCCCACCTGGTCGGGCAGGCCGGGCAGCTCGCCGATCAACTGCTGCTGCCGCTGCGCGCGCCGCTGCCAGGAGCGCATTATCAGCTGGATGAGCACCGTTATCACGATCACCAGCACGGCCGCGAAGATCAGCGACCCCACCAGCGTGGCAGAGTTCATGCGCGCCGCTCCTTCTCATCGCTTCGCTCTGCATCGTCGCCGGCGCGATTCATGCCGGGCTCTTCCCGTCCCGTGCGGTGACCTTTCCGCGCAGCAGGGTCGCGGTCACGGTGGCGGGCAACGTCATTGACTCATAAGGCGTGTTGGCCGACCGGCTGGCCAGGTCCGACCCGGCGACCGTCCACGTGGCGTCCGGGTCCACGACCGTGAGGTTGGCCGGCTCCCCCACCTCCAGCGGGCGACCGTGATCGGGCAACCCGACGATGCGCGCCGGGTTCTCGCTCATCACCCGCGCGACGTCGCGCCAGGTCAACAGTCCGGGCGCCACCATCGTCTGCGCCACCACCGACAGCGCGGTCTGCAACCCCAGCATGCCGGGGCGCGCGGCCGAGAACTCGACGCACTTCTCGTGTTCGGCGTGCGGGGCATGGTCGGTGGCCACGCAGTCGATTACCCCGTCGACCAGCGCCTGACGCAGCGCGACCGCGTCGGCCGCCTCGCGCAGCGGCGGGTTGACCCGGTTCACCCCTTCGTAGTTGGCCAGCCTGCTGTCGTCGAGCAGCAAGTGGTGCGGGGTGACCTCGGCGGTGATCGAAATGCCTTGTTCCTTGGCCCATCTCACGATCTCGACGGTGCCCGCGGTGGAGGCGTGGCAGATGTGCACCCGGGCGCCGGCGTCGCGAGCCAGCAGCGCGTCGCGGGCGACGATCGATTCCTCGGCGGCCCGGGGCCACCCGGCGAGTCCCAGCCGCGCGGCCGTCGGGCCCTCGTGGGCGACGGCGCCGACGGTCAGCCTCGGCTCCTCGGCGTGCTGGGCGATCAGCACCCCCAGCCCGGTGGCGTATTCGAGGGCGCGGCGCATGATCAGCGGGTCGTGCACGCAGATGCCGTCGTCGGAGAACATCCGCACCTGCGCGGCGCCGGCGGCCATCATGCCCATCTCGGTGAGCTCGGCCCCGGCCAGCCCGACGGTGACGGCGCCGACGGGATGCACGTCGACGAGCCCGACCTGCTGGCCGCGATGCCAGACGTGGTCGGTGACCACCGGGCTGTCGGCGACGGGATTGGTATTGGCCATCGCGAACACCGCCGTGTAACCGCCCAAAGCCGCGGCCGCCGAACCGGTTTCGATGTCCTCGGCGTATTCGCGGCCCGGCTCGCGCAGGTGGGTGTGCAGGTCGACGAACCCGGGCAGCAGCACCTGTCCCGTCGCGTCGATGACGTCGGCCGTATCCGGGATGCCCAGGCCCGGGCCGATTTCGGCGATCTGCCCGTCATCGACCAGGACGTCGACGCGGTCGCCTTCGCCGTACAGACGCACCCCGCGGATCAGCACGCTCATGCCGCGATGTCCTCCGCCCCGACCAGCACATGGAACAGCACCGCCATCCGCACGTGCACTCCATTCGAAACCTGTTGCAGCACCGCCGATTGCGACGAGTCCGCCACCGACGACGAGATCTCCATGCCGCGCACCATCGGCCCCGGGTGCAGCACCACGGCGTGGCCCGGCAGCATCGCCTGGCGCCGCTCGGAAAGCCCGTAGCGGACCGAATATTCGCGCACCGACGGGAAGAAGCCGCCGTTCATCCGCTCGGCCTGCACCCGCAGCATCAGCACCGCGTCGGCGGCGGGCAGCTCGGCGTCGAAGTCGTAAGAGACGGTGGCCGGCCAGCCGTCGACGCCGACCGGCAGCAGCGTCGGCGGCGCGACCAGCACCACCTCCGCGCCAAGGGTGGCCAGCAGCATGACGTTGGAACGGGCGACCCGGCTGTGCAGGATGTCGCCGACGATCACGACGCGCCGGCCCTCGATGCCCCCGAGCCGCTGCCGCACGGTCAACGCGTCCAGCAGCGCCTGCGTGGGGTGCTCGTGGGTGCCGTCGCCGGCGTTGATCACCGACGGGCCGTCACCGTTGCTGCATGTCCAGTCGGCGAGCAGGTGCGCCGCCCCCGAGGCGGGGTGGCGGATGATCAACGCGTCGGCCCCGGCCGCCCGCAGCGTCAGCGCGGTGTCGCGCAGCGATTCCCCCTTGCCCACCGACGATCCGGCGGCGCTGACGTTGATCACGTCGGCGCTCATCCACTTGCCGGCCACCTCGAAGGAGACCCGGGTGCGGGTCGAGTTCTCGTAGAACATCGTGACGACGGTGCGGCCGCGCAGCGTCGGCAGCTTCTTGATCTCGCGGCCGACCAGCGCCTGCGCGAACCGGTCCGCGTCGTCGAGGATCGCGGTGGCGTCGTCGCGGCTCAGGTCGCCGGCGGCCAGTAGGTGGCGCGTCATCGGGAGATCACCACCCCGTCGCGGCCGTCGTGCTCGGTGAGCAGCACGTGCACGCTCTCGGCGCGCGAGGTCGGGACGTTCTTGCCGACGTAGTCGGCGCGCAGCGGCAGTTCGCGGTGGCCGCGGTCGACCAGCACCGCCAGTTGCACCGCCCGCGGCCGGCCCACGTCGCGTAGCGCGTCCAGGGCCGAGCGCACCGAGCGGCCGGAGTAGAGCACGTCGTCGACGAGGATCACCAGCGCGTCGTCGACGCCGCCGGCCGGGATGGACGTGGCCGCCAGCGGTCGCGGCGGCTTTTGCATGAGGTCGTCGCGGTAGAGGGTGATGTCCAGGGCGCCGTGGGCGACGTCGACCCCGCTGAACTCGCCGATGTTGGTGGCGAGCCGGCTGGCCAGGATCACGCCGCGGGTCGGGATGCCCAGCAGCACCACGCGCGGTCCGTCGGGACCATCCAGCGCGGTCTTTTCGATGATCTGATGCGCGATGCGGGAAATGGTGCGGCCCACGTCGGCCGCCGACATCAATTCTCTCGATTCGCCGCCGCAAGCGGCATCCGCGGCACCCATACGAGACTTGACCTCCTTCTCCGCCTCTCTGGACGGATCGTTAAAGGATGTCGACTGCCGGGCAGCGTAGCACTTCCGCCGAGCGTGCCGGCAACGCGGTCGACGTGTCGGTGGCCTCAAGTACTGTCGAAAATATGTTCGAACGTGATCCCGGCGAGGTGGCGCTCATCGAGCGAATCGCCGAGTTGGAGCGGCACAAGTCGGCGGCCGCCGCGGAGCAGGCGCGGGCGGCCGCGGCCCTCGATGTGCTGCGTCGTGCCAACGAGGCCGCCGCCGGCGTGCCCACCGCGCAGCGCGGTCGCGGGCTGGCCAGCGAGATCGCCCTGGCCCGGCGCGATTCCCCGGCCCGCGGCGGGCGGCACCTCGGCTTCGCCAAGGCGCTCGTGCACGAGATGCCGCACACGCTGGCCGCTCTCGAGGTTGGGCGGCTGTCGGAGTGGCGGGCCACGCTGATCGTGCGGGAATCCGCGTGCCTGGACGTCGAGGACCGCCGCCTACTGGACTCCGAGCTGTGCGCCGACGCAGCCAGGCTGGACGGGATGGGTGATGCCCGCGTCGTCGCGACGGCCCGGGCGATCGCCTACCGGCTGAACGCTCAGGCGGTGGTCGATCGCGCCGCCAAGGCCGAATCCGAGCGCACGGTGACGATTCGGCCGGCCCCGGACACCATGACATGGGTGACCGCGCTCCTCCCGGTGGCCAAGGGTGTCGCGGTGTACGCGCCGCTCAAGCGGGCCGCCGACACCACCTTCGACGACCGGACCCGCGGCCAGGTGATGGCCGACGCGTTGGTGGAGCGGGTCACCGGACGGCCCGCCGACGAAGCCGAGCCGATCGCGGTCAACCTGATCGTCTCCGATGCGACGCTGCTGGGAGACGACGACAGCGCCGCGGTCGTCGACGGGTACGGCCCGATCCCGGCGGCCATGGCCCGCCACCTGGTGAGCGCCGCGGTTGGGGACGGCCCGTCCCGCGCGACGTTGCGGCGGCTGTACCGGCATCCGGGCTCGGGGGCGCTGGTGGCCATGGAGTCGCGGGCGCGTCACAGTAAGGCGTGCGGCAGCCCTGATCTCGCAGCCCGATGAACGTTGCCAGCCCCTTCGGGAAGCGACGCGCCCGCGACTCCATGGCCACCAGCGCCCCCGAGCCCGGATGCCGGTACAGCCGCCGCAACGTCGCGCGGGAC
>NZ_LZKE01000110.1:0-876 GCF_001672675.1 Mycobacterium sp. E2327 | reverse complement strand
TCAAGGATCTCGTTTTGATCGGCGTTGCGCTGTGGACGCTCGGCGACTCGCTCGCGGCTCGAAAAGCGTTCCCCTGAGCAGCTTTTTGGCCGACGCCAGCGTGTCGGCGTACGCGTCCGCGGTCAGGTTGGCCGACCGGTCCGTCAGCCCACGGGCCAGCGCGTAGATCGCGTTGACCGCGGCGCCCGGGTCGGTATCGGGCGACAGCGCTCCCCGCGCCTGAGCGTCCCGGACGATGTCATCGATGGTGTCGCGCAAGCCTTTTAGTCCGGCATGCCCGCGCATCGCGCGTTCGAACGCGGCCAGGTGCGGATACTCGCGCAGCAACCTGTCCAGCTCGTCCAGCATCGCCTCGAGGCGCTCGACGACGTCATCGGAATGCGCCGCGGCGGACCGCACCCGTGGCAACGCGATCTCGTCGATCTCCCGGACGGTCGCCGTGAGCAACTCGGACTTGTTCGGGAAATAGTGGTACAGGCTCGCGCTGGTGACGTCGGCCGTGCGGGCGATCTCCCGGATGGTCGCGCGCGAGTAGCCGACGCCGGCCACGCACCGCATGGTGGCGACGATTATCCGCTGGCGAGTCTCCTCGCCGCTGGCGCCGACCGGGCGACCTAGCATGCCGTCGAATATAATCGAACGATCAATTAATATCCGGTTCCTGCTCGGAGGTGCGCCCGCATGAACGCCGCGCGGTCGCAGTTGGGGCGCCCGGTAGGCGCCAGCGGCGAGCGGACCCGCGCTCGAATAATCACCGCGGCGATGCGCTGCGTGGGGGAGGTGGGCTACTCCCAGGCGACAATTCGGGAGATCGCCAAGGCTGCCGACATGACCAGCGCGAGCCTGTACCACTATTTCCCGAACAAGTCCGAGTTG
>NZ_LZKE01000109.1:0-28243 GCF_001672675.1 Mycobacterium sp. E2327 | reverse complement strand
TACGAGCAGGCCAACGCGCACGGCCAGAAGGTGCAGACGGCGGGCAGCAACATGTCCAGCACGGACAGCGCCGTCGGCTCCAGCTGGGCCTGATTCGCCGCTTCAAGGCGGGGCCGCACACCGACCGGTGTGCGGCCCCGTTCTTTGTCCGCCGGGTCTCAGAACCGCCCGCCGCCACCCATGAGGCCGCCCCCGGACGAGCCGCCCCATGAGCCCGAGGCGCTCGGGCCGCCGCCGAACGAGGTGGGGCTCCAGCCGCCGAACCCACCGCGCATGGCCCCGCTGAGCAGGTCGCCGATGATGATCCCGCCGATCATGGCGCCGGTATCGCTGCTGCCGCGGCGGGCATAGAAACGCTGGGCCTGCTGGACGTCCGCGTTCGCCAGCGCCTGGGCGTTGGCGGCCAGCGTCGATGCCGCGTTGGCGTGGGCAATAGCCTCGGACACGTTCGTCGTCTTCTTGTCCTGTGCGGCCTGCAGGTGTCGGTTGGCCTCGGCGAGCCGGGTCCGCGCCTCGGCTCCGATGCTGCCCCGGCGGGTGTCGATGTACTCAGAGACGGCGCGCACCCGCGCCTGCGCGGTGAAGACGGCCTGTTCGAAGGAACGCTCGAGCCGCTGGGCGGCCGCCTCCTCCTGGGCGACGGCGTCCAGTACCCGATTCAGGGCGGCGTCGGCCTTAGTCAGCCTGGCGAACGTGCCGAGAGGATCGGCAATGCCGGCGCCGCGGGCTCCCGTGACGGCCGCGGCCGCCTCGTTGCGCGCGGCGGTGAGTTCGCCGGCGCGGCCCGCCCCGGCGCCCCGCGCCTTCTGTAGCTGCTCGTCGGCGCGCTTGACGCCCGCCTGGATCTCGTCGATGAGCGAGGGCAAAGCGGCGACTGCGTGCCGGATGTCCTTGGCCGCGTTGTCGATCGCTTCCAGCAGCGCGCGGGCCTGCCCGAGCGCCGCCTCGGCGGCATGGATCGCGTCGACCAACGCGGCCTGCTGACCGCCCGCGACGCCGGCCAGCTCGCGGGCGGAGCCGATGTTGCGGTCCGCGAACGCCAGCCTCTCGTTGGTGCTTGCGATATTGCCGGAGACCGAAGTCAAGGCCGCGGCGTCGAATTCCTTGCGCAGCTCGGCCAGCCGCTGCTCGGCGGGGGCGATGCGGGCGGTTAGCTCCACGTACTGCTGGGTCAGCGCGTCCAACCGCGACGGCGCGTTGACCACCAAAACCCGCAGCTCTTCGAACGCCTGCCGCTGTGATTCGAGTTCGCGGTTGGCGTGCGCCGCCGAGACGATCACCCGGGTCAGCATCTCGCGGCGCTGCGCGGGCGTCTCGGGCACGCTGTCATCGAGCTGCTGGCGGACCGTAAAGGCTTGCGCCAGAGCCGCTTTGGCGTTGTTCACCGCCTGGGTAAACGGTTGAGTCCGCTCGTCACCGAACTCGTCGATCGCCAGCGTCAACTCGTTGGCGCTGGTGCGCACCGCGTTGTCGACCTCCACCACCAGCGACCGCGACAGGTCGTCGAGGGCCGCCAATGGCACCGCGGCGAGCGCGTTGAGATCGGTGGGATCGATGCGCCGCGCCGCGGCCAACTCGGCGGCGCGCCGACGCCGGCGGCGGTAGCGCATCACCACCAGCAGGACCACCACGGCGACGACAACGACGCTCAACGCGACCAGTAGGGCCAGGCGAACCGACGATGACGGCGACTTGTTGAGCCCGTTGGCCGCCGCCACGGCGGCACCGGCCCAGTCGCCGTCGTGCAGCGCGGGCTCGATCTTGGTGCGCCGCAGCTGATCAACCTGACCCGCGTTGACGCTCGTGATCGCCGACGGGACGAAGAACGCGTATGACCGGCCGGTGGTGGCGACGGCCAGCAGCGCGTCGTAGTCGCCCAAGTCGCTGACGGTTCGAGTGCGCCTCGCCCAGCTGTCGGCGCTTTCCCCGGAGAAGTCGTCGACGTAGACCACCCACAGCCGGATGTGGCGATCGGCGTAGAGCTTGTCGGTGGCCGACGTCACCGCTGCGCGTCCGGAATCCGAGAGCGCGTTCGCGTTGTCGATGATTTGATCCGGCAGCCGAAACGGCGGTTGCGCGCCCGCCGTCGGTGCCAGCAGCAGCCCGGCGCCGAGACCCGTGAGGACCGTCAGGATCACGCCGAGCAGCCGAGCAGAGCGCATAGGCCAATCTAGCCCGCGTTCCCTGGCAGACTGTCCTGCGGTGAGTACGCATCAGCACGACCCCTACGACGACTTCGACCGTGAGCGCCGGGTGCGCGAAGCGGCGAAGACGGCGGGTCTGCCGGGTACGGAAGGCCAGCACCGCACCGACTTCGCCCGGGACCGCGCCCGGGTGCTGCACAGCGCCGCGCTGCGCCGCCTCGCCGACAAGACGCAGGTGGTCGGGCCGCGCGAAGGTGACACCCCGCGCACCCGGTTGACCCACTCGCTGGAGGTGGCCCAGATCGGCCGGGGGATGGCGGTGGGGCTGGGCTGCGACCTCGATCTGGTCGAGCTGGCCGGCCTGGCCCACGACATCGGCCATCCGCCCTACGGGCACAACGGCGAACGCGCGCTCGACGAGTTCGCCGCGGACCACGGCGGTTTCGAGGGCAACGCCCAGAATTTCCGGATACTGACCAGCCTCGAGCCCAAAGTGCTTGACGCGCAAGGCAATAGCGCGGGCCTGAACCTGACCCGCGCGTCCCTGGACGCGGTCACCAAGTACCCGTGGACCCGCGGTGAGGGGCCCGCACGCAAGTTCGGCTTCTACGACGAGGACCGCGAGCCCGCGGCCTGGGTCCGCCAGGGGGCGCCGGCGAATCGCACGTGCCTGGAGGCCCAGGTGATGGACTGGGCCGACGACGTCGCGTATTCGGTGCACGACGTGGAGGACGGCGTAGTCTCGCAGCGCATCGACCTGCGCGTGCTGGCCGACGAGGACGAGGCGGCCGCGCTGGCCAACCTGGGGGAGAGCGAATTCTCCCGGGTGAGCGCTGACGACTTCATGGCCGCCGCGCGCCGGCTGTCGGGCCTACCCGTGGTCGCCGCGGTCGGCAAGTACGACGCGACGCTGGCGGCGGCGGTGGCGCTCAAGCGATTGACCAGTGAACTGGTGGGCCGATTCGCCTCGGCCGCCATTGCGACCACCCGTGCAGCCGCCGGCCCGGGTCCGCTGGTGCGTTACCGGGCCGACCTGCAGGTGCCCGACCTGGTGCGCGCCGAGGTCGCCCTGCTGAAAATCCTGGCGCTGCAGTTCATCATGTCTGACCCCCGGCACCTGGAAACCCAGGCCCGGCAGCGCGAACGCATCCATCGCGTGGCGCACTGGCTGTACTCCGGGGCCCCCGGAACGCTCGACCCCATGTTCGCCGCAGCGTTCAACACCGCGGCCGACGACCGCGCCCGGCTCCGCGTCGTCGTCGATCAGGTGGCCTCCTATACCGAGGGTCGGCTGGAGCGGATCGACGCCCGTCAGGCGACCGGATAGCGTTACCGGCATGACCAAACTCAGCGCCGTTGCCGTCGCCTTGCTGTCGCTTCCCGTCGTGGCCCTGACCGCCTGCAGTTCGCCCCAGCACGCGACCAGCCAGACGGGCACCACGCCTCCGGTCCAAAGCGGCGCTCCGGCGTCGTCGACGTCGGGACCGGCGCCCGCCGCCGGATCGCTGACGGCGCAACTGAAGACGGCCGACGGCAAGGACGTGGCCACCGCAACCTTCGACTTCAGCAACGGCTACGCCACCATCACCGTCAAGACGGTTGCCGGCGGCATCCTCGCGCCCGGCCTCCACGACATGCACATCCACCAGGTCGGCAAGTGTGAGCCGAATTCGGTCGCCCCGAACGGCGGCCCGCCCGGGAACTTCCTGTCGGCCGGCGGGCATTTCCAGGCGCCCGGGCACTCCGGGATGCCCGAGAGCGGTGACCTGACGATGCTCGAGGTGCGCCAGGACGGGTCCGCGTACCTGGTGACCACCAGCGACGCGTTCACCAGGGACCAGCTGCTGGCCGGGGACAAGACCGCGTTGATGATCCACGGCGTCGGCGACCAGTCGATGGAGCGGATCGCGTGCGGCGTCATCGGGCCGGCGAGCTGATCGGCTCCGGCGTTTTAGACTGGGCCGATGGCCGGCCGGATCTCTGATCGCGATATCGCCGCCATCCGCGAACGGGCCCGCATCGAAGACGTCGTGGGCGACTACGTCCAACTCAAGCGCGCCGGCGCCGACTCGCTCAAGGGCCTGTGCCCGTTCCACAACGAGAAGTCGCCGTCGTTCCACGTCCGCCCGAACCACGGCCACTTCCACTGCTTCGGCTGCGGCGAGGGCGGCGACGTGTACGCGTTCGTCCAGAAGATCGAACACGTCAGCTTCGTCGAGGCCGTCGAACTGCTCGCCGACCGGGTCGGCCACACGATCACCTACACCGGCGCCGCGGCCACCAACGTGCAGCGCGACCGCGGCAGCCGCAGCCGGCTGGTCGCGGCCAACGCGGCGGCCGCCGAGTTCTACGCGGCGGCCCTGGAGTCCGACGAGGCGGCACCGGCCCGGCAGTACCTGACCGAGCGGAACTTCGACGCCGACGCGGCGCGCCACTTCGGCTGCGGGTTCGCCCCGTCGGGCTGGGACTCGCTGACAAAACACCTGCAGCGCAAGGGTTTCGAGTTCAAGGAACTAGAGGCGGCGGGCCTGTCTCGGGAGGGGCGCCGCGGCCCGATGGATCGCTTCCACCGGCGGCTGCTGTGGCCCATCCGCACCGCGGCCGGCGAGGTGATCGGTTTCGGGGCCCGGCGCCTGTTCGACGACGACCCGATGGAAGCCAAGTACATCAACACGCCCGAGACGGCCCTGTACAAGAAGTCGTCGGTGATGTTCGGCATCGACCTGGCCAAGCGCGACATCGCCAAGGGGCACCAGGCCGTCGTCGTCGAGGGCTACACCGACGTGATGGCGATGCACCTGGCCGGCGTCACCACCGCCGTCGCCTCCTGCGGCACCGCGTTCGGCGACGAGCACCTGGCCATGCTGCGCCGATTGATGATGGACGACAGCTTCTTTCGCGGGGAACTGATCTACGTCTTCGACGGCGACGCGGCCGGGCGCGCCGCCGCGCTGAAGGCGTTCGGCGGTGAGCAGAACCTGGCCGGGCAGTCCTTCGTCGCCGTAGCGCCGGACGGCATGGACCCATGCGACCTGCGGCTCAAATCCGGCGACGTCGCGCTGCGCGACTTGGTCGCGCGGCGAACCCCGCTGTTCGAGTTCGCGATTCGCACCACGATCGCCGAGATGGACCTGGACAGCGCGGAGGGCCGGGTCGCCGCGCTGCGCCGCTGCGTGCCCATGGTCAGCCAGATCAAAGACCCCACGCTGCGCGACGAGTACGCCCGCCAGCTCGCCGGCTGGGTCGGCTGGGACGACGTCGCCCAGGTCATCGAGCGGGTCCGCGGCGAGGCCAAACGGTCCAAGGCCGCGGCTCGCGGGGGCCCCGCATCCGAGCCTCCCCGCCGGGCCGAGCGCCAGCCGGCCGCCCCGGCCCCGGCCGAGCCCAAGGAGTCGCGCGCCGCCCGTCCCGACCCGCGCGACCCGATCCTGTGGGCCCAGCGCGAGGCCCTCAAGTCGGCGTTGCAGTACCCGGCGCTGGCGGGTCCGGTGTTCGACACCCTGACCGTGGAGAGCTTCACGCACCCCGGCTACGCGGCCGTTCGGGCGGCCATCGAGGCCGCGGGCGGCACCTCGACCGGCATTACCGGGGCGGAGTGGCTCGAGGCGGTGCGAGCGCAGACCACGTCGAGCCTGACGGCCGGCCTGATCAGCGAGCTGGGGGTGGAGGCCATCCAGGTCGACGACGAGAAGCTGCCGCGCTACATCGGGGGTGTGCTCGCCCGCCTGCAGGAGGTCTGGATGGGTCGGCAGATCGCCGAGGTGAAGTCCAAACTGCAGCGCATGTCACCCATCGAGCAGGGCGACGAGTATCACGCGCTGTTCGGCGACCTGGTCGCCATGGAGGCCTATCGGCGCAGCCTGCTGGAGCAGGCTAGCGGCGACGATCTGACGGTGTGAGGGCCGGATCCGCCGGTCGCTCGAGGTCGCGCTGGACCACGGCGGTCTGGTCGTCGATCTCGGTCAGCGTGACGAAACCGGCGTCGGGCGAGATGCGGTTCGCGATCTTGCGGCGGCCCCCCTCGATCATCGACTTGGCCACGGGGCTGCTGGTCAGCGCGCGATAGGTGCCGACGAGCTGCTCGTATCGGCGACGTCCGGCCTTCGAGCCCAGCACATAACCCAGTCCAAGCACCACGACATACCGGATCAAAGCGTTCCTCCCGACGATCGATGGCTCCATCCTGCCTCACTTTCGGCGGTGGGCGCGCGGGGCATGTGGCAACGGGGCCCGCGGATCGACACCTCCGACCTAGTTGGGCGCGGTCGGGCCAGTACGCTAGAGTCGTCCGGCGATCGGTTTAATCCCCTGTAGCTCAATTGGCAGAGCATTCGGCTGTTAACCGAAGGGTTGGTGGTTCGAGTCCACCCGGGGGAGCGGGGTTAGCCTCAGTCGCGCACGCTCTGGCCGCCAGGCCGTGGAACCCAATGCTTTCCAGTGCCTCTCAGGAGGGCTCATGGAATTCCTGGTCACCATGACCACGCACGTCCCGGATGGAACGCCCCCGGATACCGTCGACGACGTGCGGGCCAGGGAGGCCGCGCATTCCCGCGAACTGGCCGAACAGGGGCACCTGCTGCGGCTGTGGCGCCCGCCGCTGCAACCGGGCGAATGGCGCACTCTCGGCCTGTTCGCCGCGACCGACGCGGAGGAGCTCGAGCGGGTGCTCGCGTCGATGCCCCTGCGAATCTGGCGCATCGACGAGGTGACGCCGCTGAGCCCGCATCCGAACGACCCCGCCGGTCACAGCAAGTAGTTCAGGCCCCATTCCCGTTCCGCGGCCAACCGGGCCGCGTCGACGCCCGCCTCGCTTTCGGCGGTTCCGCTGGCCAGGGCCACCAGGGCCGAGGCCAGCTTGAACAGCGGTACCTCGTACCGTTCGCTCGCGCTGAGCAATTCCCGAAACGCGGCATAGGTGCTGTACCTGCGCCACCCGACGAGTATCCCCACCGCCGTATCGAGCGCCCGACTGGCCTGCTGACGGCCTTCATCGATATGCCGTTGGCCCGCAAGGGTTTCGGTCATCTGTCGACTACCTCCTGAAAGTTCTGCCGCGCAACGAAATAGCGGAAATTACCGGGAAAAGAATTGGGCAAAGCCACGTCTCGCGCAAGATCGGGCGCGAACGTCAGCGAATCAACGGCAACAACAGCGCGTCGAGGCCCGTAACATAGGACCACTATAGGGCATGGTCAACGGGCGCTGCTGTGACATATGTGATTGCCTCACAACGGATTTAAACCTTGCGCACCGACCGACACGAGACCGCCCTCAGATCTGGAAGTCCTCGCCGTGCCACACGCCGGCCTCGGGCGGGCGGATGACGCGGCCATTCTGCGGGCCGTCGTTCAACGCCTCAAGCTTGGCCACCCTGGTGAGCAGGGACTGCAGGCTGACACCCACCAGGTCGGGCATCATCGAGTCGTCGGGGGTGCCCCGGCCGGCGCGGCTGATCACCTGCCCGGGAACCCCGACGACCACGGAACCCGACGGCACCGGCTTGACCACCACCGCGTTGGCGCCGATCCGGCTGTCGTCGCCCACTTTGATCGCGCCCAGCACCTTGGCCCCGGCGCCGATGATCACGCGGTCGCCGACGGTCGGGTGGCGTTTTCCGGTCTCCGCGCCGCTGCCACCGAGGGTCACGCCGTGGTACAGCGTCACGTCCTCGCCCACCTCGGCCGTCTCGCCGATCACCACGCCGGTCGCGTGGTCGATGAATAGGCCGGGGCCCAGGACGGCCCCGGGGTGGACGTCGACCCCGGTGAAGATGCGGGTGACCTCCCCGAACGTCCGGGCGGCCAGCCGCGCGCCGCGGTTCCACAGCCAGTGGCTGACCCGGTGGGCCCAGATCGCGTGCACGCCCGGGTAGGCGAAGACGACCTGCAGCGTGGTGGGCTTGGCGGGGTCGCGCTCCCTGGCCGCCCGGATGTCCCGCCGCATGGCTGCGAGCATGGTCAGTCCGCCAAGTCGGCGAACAGCGCCGTGCTCAGATAGCGTTCGCCGAAGCTGGGCAGCACCACCACCACGAGCTTGCCGGCATTCTCGGGCCGGCGGGCCACCTGCAACGCGGCCACCACCGCCGCGCCGGACGAGATGCCGGACAGCAGCCCCTCCTCGCGGGCGAGCCGCCGGGCCATGGTCAGCGAGTCCTCGTTGCCGACGGCGATGACCTCGTCGACCAGATCCATGTCGAGGACGGGCGGGACGAATCCGGCGCCGATGCCCTGGATCGGGTGCGGCCCTTTTTGCCCGCCGGACAGCACCGGGGACGCGGCCGGCTCCACCGCGACGAACTGGGCCGACGGCTTGCGTTCCTTGATGACCTGGGCGACACCGGTGATGGTGCCGCCGGTGCCGACGCCGGCCACGAAGAAGTCGATCTTGCCGTCGGTGTCGCGCCACACCTCCTCGGCGGTGGTCGCGCGGTGAATCGCCGGGTTGGCCGGGTTCTCGAACTGCTGCGGCACGAAATACCGCTGGTCGGTCTTGGCCAGCTCCTCGGCCTTGGCGATGGCGCCGGGCATGCCGTCGGCGCCGGGGGTCAGGATCAGCTCCGCGCCGTAGGCCCGCAGCAGCATGCGCCGCTCGACGCTCATGGTGTCGGGCATGGTCAGCACGCACCGGTAGCCGCGTGCCGCGCACACCATCGCCAGCGCGATGCCGGTGTTCCCGCTCGTCGGCTCGAGGATGATGGTGTCGGGCTTGATCAGGCCCGCCTTCTCGGCCGCGTCTAGCATCGCGACCCCGATGCGGTCCTTCACGCTGTTAGCCGGGTTGAAGGATTCCAGCTTGGCGACGACGTCGGCGCCGGCGCCCTCGGTGACCCGGCGCAGCCGCACCAGCGGCGTGTTACCGATCAGCTGTGTGACGTCCTCGGCGATGCTCATGAAACTTCCTTACGCGATGTCGGTACAGGGCTCGTCGGCTTGCCAGGTGATGTCGAATTCGATTGCAACGTCTATTGGCACGATAAGCGCAACCGGGGTGAATCGCTGCGACGCCCCCGCGAATGCCTCGCCGGTGAGTACCCGTCCGGTGAGGTCGTGCGGCGTCGTTGCGGTCATTGTCATCGCCGATGTGCCCGGCGCGGGACGCACATAGAAGTCCGTCCCCGGCTGGACGATCTCGTCGATGCCCAAACCGTCGGCGTCGACCAGCGCGTGTCCGCCGGGCGCGCTGAGGCTCAAAGGGATTCGCACCTGGAAGGGTCCTATGAGTTCGGATTCGGCGGTTGCATGGGTATCGACCAGTCGCGGCTCTTCGGAGGTGCGCAAAGCGGCGCTCGCCCCCGTGAGTAGGTAATTGTAGAGGTGCACGACCCGATCGGCGTTGCGGTAGTGGCGGGCGCCGGTCAGCCAGAACCGGACATCGCCGATCGTCGCGCCGGGGGTGTCCGTCGTTGCGACGAGCCGGTAGTGGCGGTAACCGCGCCCACCGCCGCCGTGGCTGCTGGCCGACAACGTGCTGCCGACGCCGAGGGTGCGCCGGTGTCGTCCCTCGCCGGCCTGGGCGGTCAGCCGTGAGCCCGAAACATCCTGCCAGTCAACGCCATTGGCGGACTTTTGCAGTTTCACATCGATGGTGGTGTCGGACGCGGTCCATACCGAGTACCCGCCCAGCTGTGGTTCGCCGTCGAATTCGAAGGTGATCACCGGCCCGGGAGCGCGGTCCACGGCGACGGGCTCGTTGAGCGGCCGGGTGTCCAAGGCCAGGCCGTTGGTGAAGTGCCATATCGCGGCCTGGGTCGCCGCGATGGCCTCGTGTTCGCTGAGGTTGGCCCGCCCCAGCGGGTAACCGGCGGCCCGCAACCGTTGGCTCAGCTCGGCGATGTGGCTCGTCGGAAAGGAGTGCCGCAGGATCCATTCGACCGCGGCCTCGCAGCCGCGGGCCCGCAGGTGGGGCAGGGCGGACCAGGTGCCCAGCCGGTAGCTCGACGGCAGGTGCGGTGCGATGCCGGTGAAGTCGAGCGAGTAGGCCAGCAGGTTGGGATGCAGCCGGATCAGGTCGGTGCGCGCCCAGCTGCCGTCGGCGAACACGATCCGGTCCACGGTGTGGGAGTAGGTGCCGCCGCGGTAGCGCGTCATGCGTGCGACGTCGGCCGCCGGCCGGATCTGCACGCGCCGGCGGGTCGCGACCCGCGCCAGGGCGCGGTTGGGCATGGATAAGACGGTCATGGGTGGTTGATCTTCCTGAAAGGGTTCGACTGGCGCGCATCGACGCCGCGGGGCGGACCGCGGGTCCTGCCCGTTGCGGGGAAAGCGCGAGGATTTCTAAGGCGTCGTTAGGGCGTCAGGAAATCAACAACAGCGACAACAACAGTCCATGGCGAGGCAGCGCGAAGGAACGAAGCGCAGCTGAACGGCCTGTTGCATGGCCCCCACTATAGGGCCCGCAAACACCGCTGTCAGATTTCGGGCTCGCTCCCTTGATTTCGCTCACCCCCGGTGTAAACCTTCTGTATCACCTCCGTGCCCGCCTACGCTCGGCGCGCGCCACCGCTGACGGTGGGCGATCATGAAGCTGCCGCACTCGCAGCAGCGTTCGACCGAGCGGAAGGAGCGCGATGACGACGGCTCAGGGGGCTCAGAACGAATCCCAGGCACTAGGCGATCTCGCCGCCCGGCAGCTTGCCAACGCGACGAAGACCGTTCCGCAGCTCTCGACCATCACACCGCGCTGGCTGTTGCACCTGCTCAGCTGGGTGCCCGTGGAAGCCGGCCTCTACCGGGTGAATCGGGTGGTCAACCCCGAGAGCGTGGCGATCAAGGCCGAAGAGGGCGCCGGCACCGAGGAGCCGCTGCCCGAGACGTACGTCGACTACGAGACCAGCCCGCGCGAATACACGCTGCGGTCGATCTCGACCCTGGTCGACATCCACACCCGGGTCTCCGATCTGTACTCCAGCCCGCACGACCAGATCGCCCAGCAGCTGCGGCTGACCATCGAAACGATCAAGGAGCGCCAGGAGTTCGAGCTGGTCAACAGCCCCGAGTATGGGCTGCTGGCCCAGGCGACGCCGGAGCAGACGATCCGGACGCTCGGCGGGGCGCCGACGCCCGACGACCTCGACGCGCTCATCACGAAGGTGTGGAAGACGCCCAGCTTCTTCCTCACCCACCCGCTCGGTGTCGCGGCGTTCGGCCGTGAGGCCACCTACCGCGGCGTGCCGCCGCCGGTGGTGAGCCTGTTCGGGGCGCAGTTCATCACCTGGCGCGGTATTCCGCTGATCCCGTCGGACAAGGTGCCGGTGGAAGACGGCAAGACCAAGTTCATCCTGGTGCGCACCGGCGAGGAGCGCCAGGGCGTGGTCGGCCTGTTCCAGCCCGGCCTGGTCGGCGAGCAGGCGCCGGGCCTGTCCGTGCGGTTCACCGGGATCAACCAGTCGGCGATCGCGACATACCTGGTCACCCTCTACAACTCGCTGGCCGTCCTCACCGACGACGCGCTCGCCGTCCTCGACGACGTGGCCGTGGACCAGTTCCATGAGTACAAGTGAGTACCGAGCGGTAGACGCCGAAAGCGAGTTGCCGATCGGAGCCGCCGAACTCGCGGCGCTGGCCACCCAGTTGTACGCGGCCAGCATCCGGCCCGGGCCGGACAGCCCGCCGCAGACGGCGCCCGTGGCCCCGCGCGGCGGGGTGCCGGACGCCACCGCCGCCACCTCGGCCGGACAGGCCGCCGCCGGCACGTCGGACCCCTACCTCCCGCCCGTCCCCGTCGTCGGCTTCACCGACATATACGTTCCTGCGCCGACATCGCCCGGGCCCGAAAGCCCGCCACAAACGGTGCCCGTCGCCCCCCGTGGCAACGTGCCCGATGCGACGGCCGCGCCGTCGGCCGGGGAGACGGCCGCGAGCGTCGCCGATCCCTACCTGCCACCCGGCGTCGCCGACCTCGCCGCCTTCGCGGTGCCCAGCGAGGGCATCGTGCCCACGGTGCCCGGGGTGCTCGCCGGGACGGTGCCGTCCGCTCCGGTGGCCCCCCGTGGTTCCGCGCCCGCGACGCCCTCCTGGCTGCCCGACGCGCCGCCGGTGCTGGACCTCGGCTGGTCCGACGCGCCACCGGTTGCGCCCGTCGGCGACGAGCACCTCTATCACTTCCTGACCAAGACGGATCCCGTGCCCCGCTTGCCCGACGAGCACGAGGTGTTCGACGTCAACGCGGTGCGCGCGGACTTTCCCATCCTGACCGAGACCGTCAACGGCAAGCCGCTGATCTGGTTCGACAACGCGGCAACCACCCAGAAGCCGCAGGTGGTGATCGATCGCCTGTCGCACTTCTACGCCCATGAGAACTCCAACATTCACCGCGCGGCGCACGAGTTGGCGGCCCGCGCGACCGACGCCTACGAGGAAGCGCGCAACACCGTCCGGCGATTCATCGGCGCCGCGAACGACGAAGAGATCATCTTCGTGCGAGGCACCACCGAAGCCATCAACTTGGTGGCCTACGCCTGGGGCGGGAAGCATTTGCTGCCCGGCGACGAGATTGTCATTACTCATTTAGAGCATCACGCCAATATCGTCCCGTGGCAACTGCTTTCGCAACAGACCGGCGCGATTTTGAAAGTGGCGCCGGTCGATGATGCCGGCAATTTGCTGATGTCGGAATTCGAGGATTTGCTTGGGCCGAAGACCAAACTGGTGGCCGCGACCCAGGTGTCCAACGCGCTGGGCACGGTGACACCGGTCGAGCAGATCGTCGAGCTGGGCCACCGCTACGGCGCGCGGGTGCTGATCGACGGGGCCCAGTCCATCCAGCACCTGCCGGTCAACGTCGCCGAGCTCGGCGTCGATTTCTTCGTCTTCTCCGGCCACAAGATCTACGGCCCCACCGGAATCGGCGTGCTCTACGGGACCGAGGAGGCGTTGGCCGAAACACCGCCGTGGCAGGGCGGCGGCAACATGATCGCCGACGTGACGCTGGAACGCTCGCTGTATCAGGGACCGCCCAGCAAGTTCGAGGCCGGCACGGGCAACATCGCCGACGCCGTCGGCCTCGGCGAGGCGCTGCGCTACGTGCAGCGGTTGGGCGTGGAGCGCATCGCCGCCCACGAGCGGGCCCTGCTGGACTACGCGACCCCGCGGCTGGCCGACATCCCGGGCGTCCGCCTGGTCGGCACCGCGACCGAAAAGGCCAGCGTGCTGTCGTTCGTGCTGGCCGGACACGACCCGCTCGAGGTGGGCAAGGCGCTCAACGCCGAAGGCATCGCGGTGCGCGCCGGCCATCACTGCGCGCAGCCGATCCTGCGCCGCCTCGGCCTGGAGGCCACCGTCCGCCCGTCGTTCGCGTTCTACAACACCTTCGAGGAAATAGACGTCTTCCTCAGCGCGGTGCGCCGGATTGCCGAGGGCGGCGCGGGCGCCGGCTGAGGTTCGCCAGATTTCTTCTTGTTGATTTCAACCCTGCGACATCTTCCGGGCCGGTTTTAGGCTTCCGAAGTGTTTTGTGTGCGCAGACAGGCGAAGTGGCCGGATTGCGCGCTTCACACCGCTAATCCTTTGCGGTGACGCTAATCACGAAGTTTTTTGCTTCTTTCACCTAAACGGGGGCTGCATGAGCCGTATCGATATCTGGACGACGCGGGGGGCATGAACGAACCCCATGGACGGCACCGCCATCGCACGGCCCATGAACGCGCTGGGTCAGTTCTTTCTGCTCAGCCTCGAGGCGCTGGTTGCCGCGGTACGGGGGCCGTGGGCGTGGCGTGAGCTATTCGAGCAGATCTGGTTCGTGGCGCGGGTTTCGATTTTCCCGACGATCATGCTGTCGATTCCGTACACAGTCCTCATCGTGTTCGTCCTCAACATCTTGCTCGTCGAGATCGGCGCCGGGGACCTCTCGGGCGCGGGTGCCGCGCTGGCGTCGGTGACCCAGGTGGGGCCCGTCGTCACCGCGATGGCCGTCGCCGGCGCCGGATCGACAGCGATGTGCGCCGACCTGGGCGCGCGCACCATTCGCGAGGAGATCGACGCGATGAAGGTGATCGGCGTCAATCCGGTTCAGGCGCTTGTGGTTCCGCGCATCATCGCCGCCACCTTCGTCGCGTTGCTGCTCTACTCGGTGGTCGCAGTCACCGGGTTGACGGGCAGCTACATCTTCGTGGTCTTCGTCCAGCACGTCACCCCGGGTGCGTTCATCGCCGGGATGACGCTCGTCACCGGCCTGCCGCAGGTGGTGATCTCGCTCATCAAGGCGACCCTGTTCGGGCTGTCGGCGGGCCTGATCGCCTGCTACAAGGGCCTTTCGGTGGGCGGCGGCCCGACCGGCGTCGGCAACGCGGTCAACGAGACCGTCGTGTTCTCGTTCATGGCGTTGTTCTTCATCAACATCGTGATCACCGCCCTCGGCGTGAAGGTGACCGCCAAGTGACCGACGCCGCACGCGAGCCCGGATGGCTGGCCGCCCTCGGGCCCAGGCTGGTCGCCGGCACCCGCAGGCTGGGCGAACAGACCGAGTTCTACGGCAGGTCGTTGGCCGCCACGGCCGAGGCGGTGCGGCGCTACCCGGGCGAAGTGCTGCGGCTGATCGCGGAGATGGGCATGGGCACGGGCGCGCTGGCGGTGATCGGCGGGACCGTGGGCATCATCGGCTTTCTCACGCTGACCACCGGCGCCCTCGTCGCGGTGCAGGGCTACGACACGTTGTCCAACATCGGTGTCGAGGCGCTGACCGGATTTCTCTCGGCGTTCTTCAACGTGCGCATGATCGCGCCGTGCACGGCCGGCGTGGCCCTGGCGGCCACCATCGGCGCGGGCACGACCGCCCAGCTGGGCGCGATGCGCATCAACGAGGAGATCGACGCGCTGGAAGTGATGGGCATCCGCGCGATCACCTATCTGTCGTCGACACGGATCATCGCCGGTGTCCTCGTGGTCATTCCGCTGTACGCGGTGGCCGTGCTGATGTCGTTCATCGCCGCCAAGTTCGGCACCATCTACATCTACGGGCAGTCGCGCGGCGTGTACGAGCACTACTTCTCCACGTTCCTGCGGCCCACCGACCTGTTCTGGTCGTTCCTGGCCGCGCTGACGATGGCCACGGGTGTGATGGTCGTGCACACCTATTACGGTTTCACCGCGACGGGCGGTCCCGCCGGCGTGGGCGAGGCGGTCGGTCGTTCGGTGCGGTCGTCGATGATCGTCACCGCCTTTGTCTGCCTGATGATTTCGTTGTCCGTCTACGGGCAATCCGGCAACTTCAACCTGTCGGGATGACGGCATGAGCAATCATCGTGACGACGGATCGCGCGCGCGAAACAGGGTCCGCGGCAGCAGGATCGATCCGATCTGGTGGGCGCCGACGCTGTTCATCGTCGTCGGGATATTGGTCGCGCTGACCGCGGCGTCATTCTCCGGAAGGTTCCAGGAGTTCATCCCGCTCACGCTGGTGTCCGACCGCGCGGGCCTGGTGATGGAACCGGGCGCCAAGGTCAAGCTGCGCGGGGTGCAGGTCGGTCAGGTGGCATCGATCGGCACCGACGTGAAAGCCGCCCAGCTGCAACTGAAGATGCAACCGGGTCCGTTCAAATACCTGCCGAGCAACCTCGAGGCGGAGATCAAATCGACCACCGCGTTCGGGTCCAAGTACGTCGACCTGATCGTGCCCGACCACGCCAGCGCCACACCGCTCAAGCCCGGCGCGGTGCTGCGCTCCCGGAACGTCACCGTGGAAGTCAACACGGTGTTCGAGAACCTGCAGGCCGTGGTCAAAGCCCTGGATCCCGCCAAGCTGAACTCGATCCTGTCGGCGTTCGCGGAGTCGGTGCGCGGCAAGGGTGAACGGATCGGCGAGGCCATCACCGACGCGAACAACCTGTTGCTGACCGTCAACCCGCGGATGGACACCATCCACACCGACTGGCGGCTGTTCGGCAAGACGACGGCCGCCTATTCCACTGCGGCGCAGGACATTTTGTCGATCCTCGACTCGGCGACAACGAGCAGCGCCACCCTGACCGAAAACCAGCGGTCACTCGATTCGCTGCTGTTGTCGGCGGCTGGTTTCAGCCAGACCGGCATCAACGTCATCGGCAGAAGCGAGGCCAACATCGTCCGGTCTTTCAACCTGGTCGATCCGACCACGGCGCTGCTGAACAAGTACTCACCGACCTTCACGTGCCTGTTCCAGGGTGCGCAATGGTATGTCGACCACGGCGGCCGGGACGCGTTGGGCGGCAACGGCTATTCGGTGATCCTCGACTCCGCGCTGCTGTTCGGTGACGACCCGTACCGCTACCCAAGACACCTTCCCAAGGTCAACGCCACGGGCGGTCCCGGTGGTAAGCCCAGTTGCGGGTCGCTGCCCGATCCGAGCGCGAACTTCCCGGTGCGCGCGCTGGTCACCGACACCGGTTGGGGCGCCGCGCCCGACGAGATCCGCACCAATGTGGCCGCGGGAAATCCGTGGTGGGCCAACTGGTTCCCGACCACCAAGAACCCGCCCGAAGCGCCCCACTACTGGTATCGCGGGGGGCGGCCACCGCCATGAGACGACGGAAGATGTCCGCCATCCTCGCGCGCGTCGCGCTGTTCACGGCGGTCTGCCTGGTGTTCACGTTTACCTTGATCGCCGTGTTCGGCCAGCTGCGCTTCGAGGACCGCACCGGCTACCAGGCGGTCTTCACGAACATATCCGGCCTGAAGTCCGGCAACTTCGTGCGCATCGCCGGGGTCGAGGTCGGCAAGGTCGGCGACCTCACCCTGCACCGCGACGGCACGGTCACCGTCGGCTTCGCCGTGGACAAGGGCGTGCGGCTCACCGAGGGCACCAAGGCGGTCGTGCGCTACGAAAACCTGATCGGGGACCGGTATCTCGCGCTCGAAGACGGCCCCGGGTCCGCCCGGCGCCTGCCGGCGGGCGCGACGATTCCGCTGGCGCGGACGTCGCCCGCCCTCGATATCGACGCGCTGATCGGGGGCTTCCGGCCGTTGTTCCGGGCGCTGAATCCCGATCAGGTCAACGCCCTGTCCGGCGAGTTGCTGCGCATCTTCCAGGGGCAGGGCGGCACCCTGGCCTCGGTGCTGGCGCAGACCTCGATGCTGACGTCGACCCTGGCCGGGCGCAGCGAACTGATCGGCGAGCTGATCACCAACCTGAACACCGTTTTGCACACCTTCGGCACCCGCGACCGCGAGTTCTCCGACGGCCTGGACAAGCTCTCGCAGTTCGTCAACGGCCTGGCGCAGCGCAGGGACGACATCTCCACCGGGCTGGCCTACATCAACGCGGCGGCCGGGTCGGTCGCCGACCTGCTCGTGCAGGCCCGCCAGCCGATCAAGGACGTGGTGCACGAGACCGACCGGATGTCGGGGCAGGTGATGTCGGACCGCGACTATGTCGACAACCTGCTCAAGCAGCTTCCCGACATCTACCAGGTGCTGTCCCGGCAGGGCCTGAACGGAGACTACTTCGGCTTCTACTTCTGCGAAGTGTTGCTCAAGCTCAACGGCAAGGGCGGCAACCCCATCTTCGTCAAGCTGTTCGGCCAGCCCAGCGGGCGGTGCACGCCGCAATGAAGCTACCCAAGGTAAAGCCGCTCGCGGGACGCAGCCCCGTCACGATCGGTGTGATCGGCACCGCGGTCCTGGTGTGCGTGACCGTCGCGGCCTTCCAGTACGACAAGTTGCCGTTCGTCAAGAACACCAACGACTATGCGGCCTACTTTTCCGAGGCCGGCGGCATCAAAACCGGTAGCACGGTCCGGGTTTCGGGCATGGGCGTCGGCAGGGTCTCCGACATCCGCCTGGAGGGCACCAAGGTCCGGGTGGGCTTCACCGTCCGCAAGGCCATCGAGCTGGGCGACCGAACCGAAGCCGCGATCAAGACCGAGACGGTGCTGGGCAGCAAGATGCTCGAGCTCACCTCGCGTGGCGACGGACGGCTGAACGGCCCCATCCCGCTGGAACGCACCCACTCGCCCTACGACCTTCCCGACGCGCTGGGTGACCTGACGACGACGATCAGCGGGCTGGACACCGCCCAATTGTCCTCGGCGCTAACGACGTTGGCCAACACGTTCAAGGAAACCCCGGCCGACCTCAAACCCGCGCTGCAGGGCGTCGCTCGGTTCTCCGAGACCCTCAACCATCGCGACGCTCAGCTGCGCAGCCTGTTGGGCAACGCCAACAAGGTCTCCGGCGTGCTCGGCAAGCGCAGCCAGCAGATCGCCACGCTGGTGGCCGATTCCAACGCGCTGCTCGCCGCGCTACTGGACGAACGGGATTCTCTCGACGCGCTGATGAACAACATCACGGCGGTGTCGCACCAGATTTCGGGGCTGGTCGACGACAACCGGACCCAGCTCAAGCCCGCCCTCGACAAGCTCAACGGGGTGCTCGAGGTGCTGGACAACCGCAAGGAAGACTTGCAGAAGACCCTGCCGAAGTTCAAGCGCTACGCGATGTCGTTCGGTGAATGCCTAGGCTCGGGACCGTTTTTCAAGGCGTACGTGGCCAACCTGATCCCCGGGCAGATAAGCGGCCCGACGATCGACGCGCGGATGTATGACCGGTTCCTGGATCCCAACCAGGGGCTACCGTCGGAGTCGGTGGACCCGCCGACCGGCAGCCCGCCCGTGCCGCCCGAGAACGCGCCGCATCCCATCTGGTCGCAACCGCCCTCCCCGGGCCCCGCGCCGGGCCCGCCGCCCGAGCTCGCTCCCGCGGATGCGGGGGGACAGCGATGAGCCGCCGTACGCTGCAGGCGGTGACCGGCATCAGCCTGGTCGCCACCCTCGTCGTGGCGTCGTTCCTCGTCGGCACCAAGTTGCTGAGGCAGGTCGAAAGGAGCACGTACACCGCCTATTTCGCGGAGGCGAACGGCCTGTTCGTCGGCGACGAGATTCGCATCCTCGGCGTCGCGGTGGGCGTGGTGGACAGGATCGAGCCGCAGCCCGCCAGCTCCAAGGTGACCTTCTCCGTGGACAAGCAGTACGCGGTCCCGGCCGATGCCCGCGCGGCGATACTGTCGCCGTCGCTGGTGACCTCGCGGGCGATCCAGCTCGTCCCCGCGTACTCCGGCGGCCCCAAGCTGAGCCCCGGCGCGTCGATTCCCCTGAGCCGCACCGCGGTTCCCGTCGAATGGGACGACTTCCGCAGGCAGCTGGAGAAGCTGACCGAGGCGCTGCAGCCCACCGCACCGGGCGGTGTGAACTCGCTCGGCGAGTTCATCAACTCCGGCGCCGACAACGTTCGCGGCGAGGGCGACACGGCCCGTGACACCGTATTGAAACTGTCCGAGGCGATTTCGGCGCTGGGTGATCACGCCGACGACATCTTCAGCACTGTGCGCAACCTGCAGCTGCTGGTGTCGGCGCTGCACTCCAGCAGCGATCTGCTGGCCTCGTTCAACCAGAACCTGGCCAGCGTGACGACGGTGCTGTCGAACACCCCCAACGAGGTGGGGAACGCGGTGAAGGGCCTCGATGGGGCGCTGACGGATCTGCGCGACTTCCTGTCCGAGAATCGGGAAGCCATTGGCGTCACGTCCGACCGGCTGGCGTCCATCACCACGGCGCTGAACGACAGCCGCGCCGACGTCAAACAGATTCTGCACATCGCCCCGACGGTGTTCCAGAATTTCCTGAACATCTACCAGCCGGCGCAGAGCGCCATGACCGGCATCATGGCGCTGAACAACTTCGCCGACATCCCGCAATGGATCTGCAGCTCGATCGAGGCGGCCTCCCGGCTGCGTCTGGACCGCGTGTCGAAGCTGTGCCTGCAATACATCAACCCGATCATCAAAAACCGCATCTACAACTACCTTCCCTTCGGTCTGAACCCGTTCGTCGGGACGCAGGCCCGGCCGAACGAGATCACCTACAGCGAGGACCGGTTGCGGCCGGGCTACACGCCCCCGGAAGCGCCGCCGGATGCCGCGCCGCCCCAGCCGCCCGCACCCGCCGAGCAGCCGGTGGCCACCGAGGCGCCACCGCCCGGCGAGGCGCCACCGCCGCCGAACGGCACGGTCGACTCGACACAAGTGCTGCGTGACCTGATGCTTCCGACGGGGGCATCATGAGACGCGCGATGGTGGCCGCGCTGTGCCTCGCCTGCCTGGCCGCGGTGTCGGGCTGCGGATGGAAGGGCCTGAATTCGTTCACCCTGCCCGGCACCGCGGGTGGGGGACCCGGCTCCTACACCATCCAGGCGCAAATGCCCGATGTCGCAACCATTCAGGAGAACACCCGGGTTCGCGTCGACGACGTCAACATCGGCAACGTGACCAAGATCGAGCTCCAGGATTGGCACGCGCTGGTCACCATGCGGATCAACGGCGACGTTCGGCTGCCGGCCAATTCGACCGCGAAGCTGGGGCAGACCAGCCTGCTGGGCTCGATGCACATCGAACTCGCACCGCCCAAAGACGAGCCGCCCGTGGGTGAACTGAAAAACGGTTCGGTAATCCCGCTGCCGCGCGCGAGCACGTATCCGACCACCGAGCAGACCCTGGCATCGGTGTCAATTCTGCTCAACGGCGGCGGGCTCGGTCAGCTGCAGGAAATCACCCAGGCGCTCGCCAAGGCGTTCGCGGGCCGCGAGAACGACATGCGCAGCCTGCTCGGCCAGCTCGACCAGTTCATCACCGGCACCAACGCCCAGACCGACGACATCATCGCCGCCTCCGAGAACCTCAACGCGCTGGCGGGCCAGGTCGCCGACAAAGACCCTGTCGTCGACAAGGCGTTGACCACCGTTCCGAAAGCGCTTGCGGTACTTGCCGAGGAGCGCACCAAGATCGCCGATGCCATCGACCAACTCGGCAAGTTCAGCGCGCTCGCGGCGGACACGATCCACCAGAGCAGGGAATCCCTGGTGAACAACCTGCGCAACATCGCGCCGGTGCTGCGGTCGCTGGCCGATGCCGGGCCGTCGCTCACCAGGGGCCTGGACGGCCTGGTGGCCTACCCGTGGCCGGCGTCCACCGTGCGGAACTGGTTCCGCGGCGACTACGCGAACCTCACCCTGGTGGTCGACCTGACCTTGAGCCGCATCGACCAAGGGCTCTTCACCGGCTCCCGGTGGGAGGGCAATCTCACCCAGCTCGAACTGCAGTGGGGACGCACGATCGGCATGCAGCCCAGCCCGGTCACCGGGGGCAACCCGCTGACCTATCCGTATCACTTCGGGGGATACTGATGCTGCGCCTGAACCGCCGCACCTGGATCCAGCTGTCGATGTTGACGCTGGTGACCGTGCTTTCCTGTGGCGCAATGGCTTTCAACTTCATGAAGCTGCCCGCCACGCTGTTCGGGATCGGCGAATACAACGTCTCGGTCGACCTGCCGCAGTCGGGTGGGCTCTACCAGACCTCCGTGGTCACCTACCGCGGCACCGACGTGGGCCAGGTCAAGTCGGTCGAGGTCACCGCCACCGGGGTGCGCGCGGTGCTCGCCCTGAGATCCGGGGTCAAGGTGCCCTCCGACGTCGAGGCGTCGGTGCACAGCCGCTCGGCGATCGGCGAGCAATACATCGAGCTGACCCCGCGGCCGGGCACGGAGGGAGAACACTCCCGGTCGCTGACCTCGGGCGACGTCATCCCCGCGGGCCGCGTCGACGTACCCGTCGACATCGGGCACCTGCTCGACCTGACCAACCGTGCGCTGCAGGCGATTCCGCGGGACAACCTGCACACGGTGATCGACGAGACCAACCGCGCGGTGAGCGGCCTGGGGCCGGAGTTGTCGCGGATCGTCGACGGGTCCACCGCGCTGGCCATCGCCGGGGGCCGGACGGCCGACCCGCTGGCCGCCCTGATCGACCAGTCCCCGGCGGTGCTGAACTCCCAGGTGCAGACGGCGGACGACATCGCCACGTGGGCCAATCGCACGGCGGCCATCACGGCGCAGTTCAAGGCGCAAGACGCGGCGCTGCGGGACCTGTTGACCCAGGGCACTTCCGGGCTGGAGGAAGGCCGCGCCCTGTTCGACCGGGTCGCACCGGCGGTGCCGGTGTTGTTCGCCAACCTGGTCAGCTTCGGCGACATCGCCGTCGTGTACCGCCACGACATCGAACAACTGCTCGTGCTGTTCCCCCAAGGCATCGCGGCCATGGCGGCCATCGTCGTGCCCAGCTCCAATACCAAGCAGGAGTACCGGGGCGCCCAGTTGGACTTCAACCTGAACATCAACCTGCCGCCGCCGTGCACGACGGGCTATCTCCCGCCGACCCAGCGCCGCTCACCGGCCAGCGTCGACGCGCCGGACCGTCCCGCCGCGGACCTGTTCTGCCGGGTGCCGCAAGACTCCGAGTTCAATGTCCGTGGCGTGCGCAACATTCCGTGCGAGGCCAAGCCATGGAAGCGGGCGCCCACTGTCGAGCTGTGTGAAAGCGACGAGGAGTATGTGCCGCTCAACGACGGCTACAACTGGAAGGGAGACCCCAACGCCACCTACAGCGGGCAGGGCGTCCCGATGTATCCGCCGGGACAAGACCCGCGGCTGCCCCCGCCGCGGGGCACCGCGCCCCCGGCACCGGCGCCTCCGCCGCTCGCCGTCGCGACCTACGACCCCGCCACCGGCGACTACGTGGGGCCCGACGGACACCATTACACCGAAGCCGATTTGGCGCACCCACGCGCCAAAAACTGGCAATCGCTTCTAGTCCCGACGCCGTAAGCATTCGAAGGAGCAACATGGCCGAAGACACCAAGGAACCCGAGAAGCGGCGCGCGCGCTGGCGGCGCCGGGCCACCCCCCGGCTCTCACGCGCCGCAACGGCAGTGGTGGCCGCCGCCGCCGTGGTGGCGGCGCTGGCCGGATTGGCCGGCTGGCTGGGCTACCGGGCCTATGAGAAGCACGAGGCCAACGCCAAGCGCGACTTGTTCGTTCAGGTCGCCCGCCAGGGCGCGGTGAACCTCACGACCATCAACTACACCCAGGTCGACGCCGACGTGCAACGCATCCTCGACCTGTCCACCGGGGCGTTCCGCGACGACTTCGAGCAGCGGTCCAAGCCGTTCGTCGAGGTCGTCAGGGCGGCGCAGTCGAAATCGGAAGGCACCGTTACCGATGCCGGCCTGGAATCCCAGCGGGGCGACTCCGCGCAGGTCCTGGTCGCGGTCGCCGTCAAGTCGCGCACCGCCGGCGGCGAGGAGGCGCCGCGGGAATGGCGGATGCGAATCGAGGTCCGGTCCGTCGGTGACGACGCAAAGGTGTCGAGCGTGGTGTTCGTGCCATGACCACACTGCGCGAGGACATCGAGGCCACCGCCGCCGACGAGGACGTGGAGCCTGCGGCGGAAGACGAGACGGTAGAGGAAGATTCGGAATCGCCCGAGAGGCGGCGCATCAACTGGTCGCGCGTCTTCGCCCGGGGCGTGTTGCCCGCGGTCGCGCTGCTGCTGGCGTTGGGGGCGGGCTTTTTCAAGTGGGTGGCCGGGTCGGCCGACGACCTGGCGCGGGCACGTGCCGAGTCGGTGCGGGTCGCCGGCGAAGACGCGGTCGCCCTGTTGTCCTACAAGGCGGATTCGGTGGAGAAGGATCTCGCCGCGGCGCGCGAACGGCTGACCGGCGAGTTCAAGGACGCCTACACCGAGCTGACCCGCCAGGTCGTCATTCCGGGCGCGAAGGAGAAGCACATCTCCTCGGTGGCGAAAGTCAATGCGGCGGCCTCGGTTTCGGCGTCGGCCAACCACGCCGTGGTGCTGGCGTTCGTCGACCAAACCGTCACCATCGGCAGCGGCGCCCCCACGGATACCCAACCCGTCGTGCGGGTGACGCTGGACAAGGTCGACGGCCGATGGCTGGTCTCGCGGTTCGATCCGGTGTGATGCGAGCGGTCACGGTGATGTCCGCCGCGGCGATCGCGGCGGCGGCAGCGGCGTTGCCGGCGCCCGCCGCGCACGCCGACAACAAGCGGCTCAACAGCGCCGTCGTCTCGGCCGTCTACACCCTGCAGCACCAGGCGGGCTGCACCAACGACGTCATCCGGAACAACGCGCTGACGCTGGCCGCCGAATGGCACGCCGAAGACATGATCAGCAACCGGAACATCAACGACGACACCGGATCCGATGGCTCGACGCCACAGGATCGCGCCAACGCCGCCGGCTTCCGCGGCCGGGCGGCCGAAACGGTGGCGATCAACCCCGCGATAGCGATCAGCAGCCTGGAACTGGTCAACCAGTGGTACTACAACCCCGACGACATGGCGATCATCCGCGACTGCGCCAACACCAACATCGGGGTGTGGTCGGACAACAGCCTGGACCGCACCGTCGTCGTCGCCGTGTATGGGCAACCCGACGCACCCAGGCGATAGCGGCTAGTCGTAGACCGGCGTCCACATCGTGTCGGCGACGGCTTGCCCGACGTCCTCGTGGGTCTCGGTGGCAACCCCGTCTTCCACGGCGGCGTGATAGACGGCCTCGGCGACCGCCGTCGAGATCTCACGCAGGTTCTGCACATCCGGCAACAACGAATCGCCGGCGTTCGTCGGGCACGCCTGGTGCACAACGGCTTTCGCCGCCGCCTGCAGCATGCCGGGCGTGACGGTCCTGGCGCGGGAGACGATGATGCCCAACCCGATGCCCGGGAACACCAGCACGTTGTTCGCCTGGCCGATGGTGTAGGTGACGCCGTTGAATTCGACCGGGGCGACCGGGGTGCCGGTGGTGATCAACGCCTTACCGTTGGACCACTCGAGCAGATCGGCCGGCATGGCCTCCATCCGTGAGGTCGGGTTTGACAGCGGAAAGATCATCGGGCGTTCGCAGGAAGCCGTCATCGCGTCAACGACCTTCTCGGTGAACGCCCCGAATACGGTTGAGGAGCCCAGCAGAATGGTCGGCGACGCGAGCTTGATCGCGTCCACCAGCCCCACCCGATCCCCGGCACCGACCCCGAGTTGCTGCCGGTTCTTGGCGTACGGCACCTGGAAATCGCGCAGGTCGTCCATGTCGTCGAAGAGCAGGCCCTGCTTGTCGATCGGCCAGATCTGCGACCTGGCCTGCTCGACCGTCGCGCCGTCGGCGACCATCGCGTCCCGGATCTGATCGGCCACGCCGATCCCGGCGGTGCCGGCGCCGAAGACGATCGTTTTTTGGTCGCGCAGCGGGATGCCGGTGACGTGGCATCCGCCGTAGACGGCGGCGACCACCACCGCACCGGTGCCCTGGATGTCGTCGTTGAAGATGCAGTACTCGTCGCCGTAGGTCTGCAGAATGTGCCGCGCGTTGAGCGGCCCGAAGTCTTCGAAATGCAGGATCGCGTGTGGAAACAGCCGGTGGGCGGTCTCGATATAGCGCTTGATGAAGGCGTCGTACTCCGCGCCGCGGCGCCGGGCGTGGCGGTTGCCTAAATAGAACGGATCCTGCAGTAACTGTTCGTTGTCCGTTCCCACGTCGAGCGACACCGCGATGCAACGGCGCGGGTCGATCCCGCCGCCCGCGGTGTAGAGCGCCAGCTTGCCGACGGCGATCTGGATGCCGCCGACCCCCCAGTCGCCGATACCCAGGATCGCCTCGGCGTCGGTGCACACGATCAGGTCGACGTCGTCGGGACCCAGGCCGAAAGTCTCGAAGGCCTCCGCGATCTCGTCCGGCTCGTCGATGCTCAGAAAGAGTCCGCGCTGCCCGCGGTATTCATCCGAGAAGCGTTGAATGGCCTCACCCACGGTGGGCGTGTACACCACGGGCATCAGCTCGGGCAGGTGGTCTTCCAGCACCTTGAAGTACAGCAGTTCGTGCCGGTAATGCAGTTGCTCGAGAAGCAGGTTGCGGCCCAGATCCGTACCGAGGCTTTGCAGTTGGTGCCACACGCGGTCGGCTTGCTCGTCAAGCGTGAGCACCGCAGACGGAAGCCGGCCGGTCAGCCCCAGGCGCCGGCGCTGCTCGTGGGTGAATCCCACGCCGCGGTTCAGGCTTGGGGCGGCCAGTGCCGGCGGGATCCGCGGCGTGTGGGGATCGCTCATCACAACACCGTAGCGCCGACGCGAACCAGCACTGCGAACGGAGCGTGAAGATCGCTATCGGCTGGAAACGGATTCGGCCGCGTCGCTGCCCAGCATCCCGTCCTCGGCGGCCACTTCACAGACGCAAGGCCGTGCGCCGTTGTGCACCCACCGCGACAGCCGGCTGCCCTGCTTGCGCATCACGTGCTGCACGTAGACCTTGTCGCGTTGCACCCGGGAGAACGCCATGTCCAGGTTGACGGGCAACCCCGCCCACTCGACTTGGCCCGGCGCCGACGCCCTGCCGTCGGGATGCAGCGGACACTCCCGCCGCGGGCAGACTTGCCTTTCAGAATCGCGAGCCACGCTGTCACTCCTTTTGGTACGCGACCTAATGAGTGAATCCTGCGTCAGCGATGTTTCAGCGGCGGGTGTGCGACGTTTCCGTCGTATTACAGGCCGAGCGCCTCAGTAGACGTCGCGGTGGTAGCGCTTGTCGGCGCTCAGCGATCGCACGTATTCCCGCGCCGCATCCGGGCCGAGGTTGCCCTGCTCAGCGGCGATTTCGCAGAGCGCCCGGTCGACGTCCCTGGCCATGGGGTCGGCGTTACCGCAGACGTACAGCTGCGCGCCGTCCTGCAGCCAGCGCCACAGCTGGTCCCCGCGCTTGCGCATCAGGTGCTGCACGTAGACCTTCTCGCGCTGGTCGCGCGAGAACGCCAGGTCCAGCTCGGTGAGCAGCCCGTCGGCCCGCATCTGTTCGATCTCGTCGCGGTAGTAGAAATCGGTCGCGGCGTGCTGTTCGCCAAAGAACAGCCAGTTGGGGCCGGTGTGGCCGAGCGCGCGACGTTCCTGCAGGAAACCGCGGAAGGGGGCGATCCCGGTGCCCGGACCGATCATGATCATCGGGGTGTCCGGGCCGCTGGGCGGCCGGAAGTTGCTCGACGGCTGCAGGTACACGGCGACGCGATCGCCGGGGGAGCGGTCGGCGAGGTAGGTCGAACACACCCCGCGGCGCGGGACGCCCTGGAAGTTGTAGCGCACCGGCGAGACCGTCAGGTGGACCTCTGCCGGGCACTCCTTGGGGCTCGACGAGATCGAGTAGAGCCGCGGCTGAAGGCGTTTGAGCACCCGCAGCCACTCGTGGGCCGACGCGTAGACCGGCAGAGCTGCCAGCAGGTCCACCAACTGGCGTCCCCACGTCCAGTTGCTCAGCTCGGCCTTGTTCTCCGGCCTCAGCAGCTCGGCAAGTTTCTGGTTGCCGGTGCGCTCCTGCACGAAACGCACCAAATCCCGGCTGATGTGAGCGATCTCGATCCGCTCGGTGAGCGCGGAGCGCAACGACATCAAGCCGTGCTCGCCGACCTCGACCGGGGTCTGCCCGTCCAGTCCGGTGACCGACAGCCATTCGTCGACCAGCCGGTCGCTGTTGCGCGGCCACACCCCGAGCGCGTCACCGGCCTCGTAGCTGATCGTGTCCTCGGGCACCCGAAACACCAACTGCCGCACGTCCTTCGCCGACTCCGGCCGGCCCAGCTTGATGTTGCGGGCCATGTCGGTGATCAGCGGATGCTTCTTGGAGTAGCCGACCGCTCCGGCCCCGTTCGCCGGCCGGGCCGGCTTGGCGACGGGGGCGGTGACCGCGCCGCCCTTCCTGCCGACCGGCGCCGGCGTGCGGGCCAGCGCCTCGATGACCCCGCCCAGCCACTTGGCCGCCGCGTCTTCGTAGTCGGGTTCGCAGTCGACCCGGTCGACGATTCGGGTCGCTCCCCGCTCGGCGAGCCGCTCGTCGATCTTGCGGCCATGGCCGCAGAAGTCGTCGTAGTTGGAGTCGCCCAGCGCGAGCACGGCGTAGCGGGTATCGGTGAATCGCGGTGCGCTATCGGACGTCAGCGCCCGCCACAGCCCGGTGCCGTTGTCCGGCGGGTCGCCGTCCCCGGTGGTGCTGGTGATCAGCAGCAATTCCCGGGTCGCGGGAAGCTGCTGTAACGGGAAGTCGTCCATGGCGTGCAACGCGACCGGCAGGGCGGCCTCGCGCAATTGCGCGGCGACATCGGCGGCGAGTTCCTCGGCATTGCCGGTCTGCGACGCCCACAACACCACGACGGGCGCCCGTTCGGGGGCGGGGCCGGGGCCAGCAACACCATCGGCAGTCGCGCCCAGCCCGGCGGCAGCAGGAAGAAGGGCGCGTCGACGACGGTCT
>NZ_LZKE01000108.1:0-2912 GCF_001672675.1 Mycobacterium sp. E2327 | reverse complement strand
GCGGCGGCGGCTCAGGAGCAGTTCGTGCGGCAGTTGGCCAACGGCGCGGGATTGTATGCGGCCGCCGAGGCCGCCAACGCCGCGATGCTGCCGCCCGCGGAATCGATCACCGGCGCGATATCGACCCTATGGGGCGACGTACAGAATTTCTTCGCCGGCGCTCTCACCACCTTCGAGCAGATGCTCAACCAATTAGCGGGATTTCTGCTTCCGCTGATTCGCGAAGCCATCGCATTCTCGACCGCTTTTTTCTTTGTGTTCGTCCTGCCCACGATCGACATCGCGCTGAATATCCTGGTTGCCCTCTAGGGGCCGGGGTGCGCGCGATCACGGGCGCACGGTTCGGGCCGGTGCCGCGGCGCGGGTAATCTGCATGGGGCGAACCGACAGCGATGTTCGCGGAGAACTGCCATCCCTTAGGAGATACACCGACCGTGGCGACGACTGCCGACTTCAAGAACGGACTGGTGTTGGAGATCGACGGCCAGCTATGGCAGATCGTCGAGTTCCAGCACGTCAAACCCGGCAAGGGGCCGGCCTTCGTGCGCACCAAGCTGAAGAACGTGCTGTCCGGCAAGGTGGTCGACAAGACCTACAACGCGGGCGTCAAGGTGGAGACGGCCACCGTCGACCGCCGCGACGCGACGTACCTGTACCACGACGGCTCGGACTTCGTGTTCATGGACAGCCAGGACTACGAGCAGCACCCGCTGCCCGAGTCCCTGGTCGGCGACGCGTCGCGCTTCCTGCTGGAGGGTCTGCCCGTGCAGATCGCGTTCCACAACGGGGCGCCGCTCTACATCGAGCTGCCGGTGTCGGTCGAGCTCGAGGTCACCCACACCGAACCGGGCCTGCAGGGCGACCGGTCCAGCGCCGGCACCAAGCCGGCCACGCTGGAGACCGGCGCGGAGATCCAGGTGCCGCTGTTCATCAACACCGGGGACAAGCTGAAGGTGGACTCGCGCGACGGTAGCTACCTGGGCCGCGTCAACGCGTGAGCGGGCCGCATGGCTGCTAAGGGACGCCATCAGGCGCGCAAACGCGCCGTCGACCTGTTGTTCGAGGCCGAGGCCCGGGAGCTGACCCCGGCCGAGGTGGTCGACGTCCGCACCGCGCTGGCCGACGCGAATCCCGACGTGTCGCCGCTGTACCCGTACACCGCCGCCGCGGCGAGGGGTGTCGGTGAGCACCTCGCCCACATCGACGACCTGATCAGCTCGCACCTGCAGGGCTGGACGCTGGACCGGCTGCCCGCGGTCGACCGGGCCATTCTGCGCGTCGCGGTGTGGGAGCTGCTCTACGCCGACGACGTCCCCGAGCCCGTCGCCGTCGACGAGGCCGTGCAGCTGGCCAAGGAGCTGTCCACCGACGAGTCGCCGGGCTTCGTCAACGGGGTGCTCGGCCAGGTCATGCTGGTGACCCCGCAGATCCGCGCCGCCGCCAAGGCGGTCCGCGAAGAACAATGACCCGGTTGGAGCTGCGCGTCGCGGTCGCGGCCTTCCTGGCCGCGACGGTGGTGCTGGGCGCCGTCGTATGCGCGGCCTACGGGTGGAGCATCGTCGCGTCGGCGCTCGCGATCTACGCGCTGGGCGTCGGCGCCTGGCTCTACCACTCGATCGAACGGCTCATGGTGGCCCGCCGCATCAGCACGGTCCGGTCGGCCGCCCGGCCGCTGCAGCCGCTGCTGCCGGTGATGGCCGCCATCATGGGCCTGACGCAGGCCGTGGTGCGCTCGCTGAGCGACGTCACCGAGCTGCCCGCGCGCAGCCGGGAGCTCCCCGTGCTGCGCTGGATGGACTCCAGGGCAAACCGGCGGATCGTAGCTAGCGACGACGAACTGGACGGCTGAACCGGGAGCGGCTCGTGATCACTTTGGACCGCTTGGTCAACGTGCTGGGGGGTTACGGGGTCAGGGTGCGGTGGTCTTCGGTGCCAAGGTCGACCGAACTGCGCAGCGTGGTGATTCACGAGTCGGCCGCCGCGCGTCCGCCCGTGGGCGACGTGTTGCTGGCGATCGGGGCCGGCTCCCTGCGGGAAGCCGTCGACTGGGCGGCGTCCGCCCGCGCGGTGGTGCTGCTGGCGCGCGGTGACGAGGAGCCGACGCCGTCGGACGGCGGTGCCGGGCCCGGCGCGGTGATGGTGCTCGACCCGTCGGTGTCGTGGAGCGAGGTCGCCGCGGTGGTCTACGGGCTGGTGCTGGAGGGCCGCGAGACCGAATCCGGGCGCGGCCCAACGGATTTGTTCGCGCTGGCCGACAGCCTGGCCGAGTCGACCGGCGGTGCGGTGACTATCGAGGACGGGCGGTTGCGGCTGCTGGCGTATTCGCGGCCGCAGCAGCACGCCGACGCGGCGCGCGTCGAGACGATCCTGGGCCGTCAGGCCCCGGAGCGGCTGCGGGAGCTCCTCGAGGCGCGGGGCGTGTTCGCGCACCTGGCCGCGTCCGACGACCCGGTGTTCGTCGGCGCCGACGCCGAGCACGGCCTGACCGGGCGCATGGTGGTCGCGGTGCGTTCCGGACGGGAGCTGCTGGGTTCGGTGTGGGTGGCCTGCGCGGCCCCGTTGGACGGTGCCGAGCGGGACGCGCTGACCGACGGCGCGCACACGGTGGCCCTACATTTGCTCCGCTCCCGAGCCAGCGCGGACTTGGAGCGCCAGGTCGAATCCGAGCTGGTGATCCGGTTGTTGGAGGGCACCATCGAGGCCGCGACGCTGGCCAGCCGACTGGGCCTGTCGCGCGGACCGCTGCGCGTGATTGCGCTGCAAGCGGTCATCGACGGCGAGCGCGACGCCGCGCTGCTGTTGGCATTCGATCGCGCCACCGCGGGGTTCGGCTGGTCACGGCCCGGCCGCAGCGCGCTGGCTGGAAACACGGTCTACACCGTCCTTCCCGGCGAGTCGGCGGACGCGGCGCG
>NZ_LZKE01000107.1:0-54588 GCF_001672675.1 Mycobacterium sp. E2327 | reverse complement strand
CAGGTTGGGCGGCACCGCCATTCGGACATCGTGGCCCCGGCGCCGGAGTTCCACGCCGACCGTGGCACCGGGCTCGATGTCGCCGCGGGTACCGTGGGCCGCCAAGACAAACTTCATCGACGGAGCTCAGCCTTCCACTTCGCTCGCGGGCGAAGCGCTTCGCAGCTTACCTGGCTACGCGAACCGGCAACTCGGCCAGCTTGCCCGCGACGACCCGGTCGAACACCGACTTCAAGGCCTCCGTGTAGCGAATCACGGATTCGCGGGCGACCGGGTTGTTCGGGTAGGACACCATGATCGAGACCTCGTCGAACAGCCGGAATACCGTCGAGTACATGTACGCCGGGCTGCGGCCATCGGTGAACGCGGTCGCGTTCACGCCGTCCAGGGCAGTGGCGACGATGCCGGACAGGGGAGGAAGGCCCGCGTCCATGTAGCTCATCATGGTGAACTGGGGTCCGTGCTTACGTAGCCAGGGCGCCAATTCCAGCACGCGGTCGAACGGCACGTTCGCCAGATCCATATTCGCGTCGAAGGAGGCCTGCGCGGCGCGGGCCGTTTCCTCGAACGAGTTCGGGTCGACGGGAACGGTGAATGGCACCACGCCGGTGAACCAGCCCACCGTCATGAAGTCCGCCGGGCTCTTCCGCTTGTCGGTGGGGGTAAGCCCGTAATACGTTTCCGCGCCGGTCAATTCGTATTGAGCCAGGGCGGCGCAGGCGAACAGGCCACCGCTGAACCGGGCCCCCGCCTGCCGGCACAGCGCCTCGAACTGGGCCGTTTGGTCGGGGCCGAGCAACCGCTCGACATGGGTGTCGCCGCCGCACGGAATCGACTGGTCGCCCAGCGGCAGCGGGAAGTCGGGCAGGGTCCCGCCGTTGGCTTCGGCGAACTCGATCCACTTGCGCACCTCCGGCGACTCCAGCGTCATCCCCGACACGATGTTGTGCTCCCGCATGCAGAAGTCGTCATAGCTGGCCGCCGGCGGCAGCGAGACCGGCGCCTTGCCCTCGATGAGCGCGGTGTAGTTCATCAAGATCTCGACGTACAGCCCGGCGAGCAACATCGGATCGCAGTGCAGGTGGTCGACGACCGCATACAGCGCGAAGTGGTCGTCGTGTTGGACGATGCCGAACCGGAAGCAGTCCCACTGCAGCGGATCGGGCGTGGCGAGCACGTGTTCACGCCACTCGATCTCCGTCATCACGCCGTATTCCTTCGCGACGAAGTTGATGTCGCGCGGGTTCTTCAGGGTGTGCCGGACGATGTTCTTGTCGTCGGTGTACTCGAACCAGCTGTGGTACGTCGCGTGGCGGCGCAGGTGGGCGTTGATGACGTAGGTCATCGCGCGGATGTCGCAGCGCCCGGGCACATCCCAGGACCCCATGATCGCTCGCGAATAATCCAGCCCACGCTCACCGAACTCGACGAACCCGCGAAGGTGACCCGCCTGCATGGAGCTGGGCGGCACCGGGCTCACCGGCGCCTGCCGAGCCTTCGCGATGCAGCCGGGCGTGGGCTGCCACGTCACGACCGAACCCGCACCCGGGTACCAGTCGTACGCGTTGCCCACTCGCAGGCTGTCGTGCTCAGAGCCTCCACCTATGAACACGTTTCCCTCCTTAAATACCGGCCTAAGCAGTGCAGTCGACTTTGACGTAGGACCTATCTCACGCGGGTGCCGCAGCGTCCTCCTTAGGGGCCAGCTTCGAAAACAGGTGATCCGCCAAGCCGCGCACCGTGGTGATGTCGGCCGAGGTGATGCGTACCCCCGTCTGCGCCTCGATGTGCGTGCGCAATTCGAGATTGCCCAGCGAGTCGAGGCCGTACTCGGAAAGCGGGTGGTCCACGTCGATGTTGCGGCGCAGGATCAGGCCGATCTGCTCGGAGAGCAGGCGCCGCAGCCGGGTGGGCCACTCGTCGAGCGGCAGGTCGGACAGCTCGGCGCGCAGTTTGCTTGAGCCCGAACGCTTTTCGCCGGCCGACTTGAACATCTCGAGGAACTTGCTGCGCTCCGCGAAGGACGCGATCCACGGCGTCCCGATGAGCGGGCTGTAGCCGGTGTACGCGCGGTCGTGGCGCAGCAGCGCCTCGAACGCGTAGGCGCCCTCGTCGGGAGCGATCGCGGCGCCACTGCCTTCGGCGAAGTCCGCGCCGCGGCCGATCTCGCCCCAGGCGCCCCAGGCGATCGCGGTGGCCGGCAGGCCCTGCGCGCGCCGCCAGTGGGTGAAGGCGTCCAGCCAGCTGTTGGCCGCGGCATAGGCGCCCTGGCCCGGCGAGCCCAGCAGGGCCGCCGCCGACGAGAACGAGCAGAACCAGTCCAGGTCCGCGGATGCGGTGGCCTCGTGCAGGTTCCACGCGCCGTACACCTTTGGCGCCCAGTCGCGGTCGATCAGCTCATCGGTGATGTTGGTCAGGGTGGCGTCCTCGACTACCGCGGCGGCGTGCAGCACGCCCCGCAACGGCAGCCCGGTGGCGGTCGCCGTGGCCACCAGCCGCTGTGCGACGTCGGCCTGGGCGATGTCACCGCACTCCACGATCACGTCAGAACCTATCGCTCGGACGAGCTCGATCGTTTCAAGCGCCTTCTGCGAGGGCTCGGAACGCGAGGTGAGCACGATTCGGCCCGCACCGGACGCGGCCATCTTCTCGGCCAGGAACAGCCCTAGGCCGCCCAGACCACCGGTGATGATGTACGAGCCGTCGCGCCGGAAGACAGGTGCCTGCTCGGGCGGCAGCACCACGCTGCTGCGGCCGGCCCGCGGGATGTCGAGGATGAGCTTGCCGGTGTGCTCGGCCGCGCTCATCACGCGAATGGCGGTGGCCGCCTCGGAGAGCGGGTAGTGCGTGCTCTCGGGCATCGGCAGCACGCCCTCGGCCGTCAGCCGGTAGACGGTGCTCAGCACCTGGCTGACCTGACTGGGGTGGCTGACCGACATCAGGCCCAGGTCCACGCCCCAGAACGCCAGGTTGCGGCGGAACGGGAAGAGACCCAGCTTGGTGTCGCCGTAGATGTCGCGCTTGCCGATCTCGACGAACCGTCCGCCCAGGGCGAGCAGCTTGATCCCGGCCAGTTGCGCGGCACCGGTCACCGAGTTGAGCACGATGTCCACGCCGTAGCCGTCGGTGTCGCGCCGGATCTGCTCGGCGAACTCGACCGTGCGCGAGTCGTAGACGTGGTCAATTCCCATGTCGCGCAACAGCTGTCGGCGCTGCTTGCTACCGGCCGTGGCGAAGATCTCCGCGCCCGCCGCGCGGGCGATGGCGATTGCCGCCTGCCCGACGCCGCCGGTGCCCGAGTGGATCAGCACCTTGTCGCCGGCCTTGATCCGGGCCAGTTCGTTCAGCCCGTACCAGGCGGTGGCGTGCGCGGTGGTCACCGCGGCCGCCTGCGCGTCGCTCAGCCCCTCGGGCAGCGTGGTGGCCAGGCGCGCGTCACACGTGACGAACGTGGCCCAGCAGCCGTTGGGGGACATGCCGCCGACGTGGTCGCCGACCTTGTGGTTGGTGACGTCGGGTCCGACGGCCGTGACCACGCCCGCGAAGTCCGTGCCCAGCTGGGGCAGGATGTTGTCCAGGCTCTGGTAGCGGCCGAACGCGTTCAGCACGTCGGCGAAGTTGATGCTCGAGGCGGTGACCGCCACCTCGATCTGCCCCGGTCCCGGCGGAACCCGGTCGAACGCGGCGAACTCCATCGTCTGCAGGTCGCCCGGTGTGCGGATCTGCATCCGCATGCCGTCGGTCTCGTGGTCGACGACGGTGGACAGCCGCTCTTCGGGACGCAGCGGGGTGGGGCACAGGCGCGCGCTGTACCACTCGTCGTTGCGCCAGGCCGTCTCGTCCTCGCCGGGGCCCGTCATCAGCAGCTGGCGCACCACCTGCTCGGCGCCGGTCTGCTCGTCGACGTCGATGTGGGTGGTGTGCAGGTGCGGGTGCTCGGCACCGATCACCCGCAGCAGGCCGCGCAGGCCGCCCTGGTCGAGGTTGGGAACGTCCTCCGACAGCACCTTTTGGGCGTTCCGGGTGACGACGAACAACCGGGGCGACTCGCCCTGCAGTTCCGGGAGCTCGCGGGCGATGCGCACCACGTGGTGCACCAAATCACCGCCACGCACGGCGCTTTCGTCGTCCGGGTTGCCGTTCTTCGGCTCCGTCACCACGACCACGCCGGCGAACTCGCCCTTCTCGACCTCGTCGCGCAGCCGTGCGGCCATGGCCTGGTGGTCGGCCTGGTGCGGCCAGGACAGGGTCTTGCATTCCGCGTCGTGCAGCTTCATCGCATCGGTGAACGCCGCGGCCACCAGGTCGGCGGCGTCGGAGGTGCTGATCAGCAGCCAGGCGCCGGTCTCGGCGGCGGCGGCCTCGGGCAGCTGGCGTTGCTGCCATTCCACCGTCAGCAGGCGCTCCGCCATCACCTTGGCCCGCTCGCCGCTCGGCGAGATTCCGGTGCCCATCTGCAGCCCGCGCACGGTCAGCAGCACGGTGCCGTGCTTGTCCAGCACGTCGAGGTCGGCCTCGACCGCTCCGCCGCTCGCCGAGGTCACCCGCGAGTAGCAGTAGCGGGCGGTGCTGACGGGCCCGTGGACCCGAAGCCGGCGAACACCGAGCGGCAACAGCAGGCCACCCAGGCTGGCGTTCGCGACGCTGGGGTGCGCGGCGACCGACTGGAAGCAGGCGTCGAGCAGCGCCGGGTGGACCCCGTAATTCGTCTGCTGGGTCCGGATCACGCTGGGCAGCCCGATCTCGGCCAGCACCGTGGTGCCGGTTCCGTCGGCGGTGTGCGCGCCTGCCAGGCCGGTGAAGGCGGGACCGTACTGGATGCCGCACAGGTCCATGGCGTCGCGGAGGTCGGCGCCCTCCAGGCGGCTCGGGTGGGCGTCGAGCAGCTCGTCGATGTCCTGCGCGGCCGGCTGGTCTTCGTCGTCGACGTCGTGCAGGACCGCGGAGGCGCGGCGGGCCTGCACGCCGTCCTCGTTGGTTTCCACCACGAAGGTGAGCGCGCCGGGCGTCTCAGCCGTGGCGGTGAGGCTGATGTGGGTTTCCTCGTCGAGCATCAGCATCTGCTCGAAGCGGACGTCGCGAACCTCGGATGCCTCGCCGAAGACGGTGCGCGCGGCGGCCAGCGCCATCTCGCAGTAGGCCGCACCCGGCAGCGTGGCCGTGCCGTGGACCTGGTGGTCGGCCAGCCAGGGCAGCGTCGCCGTGCCGATGTCGGCCTGCCAGACGTGGCGTTCCGGCTCCTCGGGCAGGCGGACGTGCTGTCCCATCAGCGGGTGCACCGCGACGCTGGAGGCCAGCGCGCGCGAGCTGTGGCCCTCGCGGCTCAACAGCAGCGACCGGTGCGTCCACGCGGGCAGCGGCGCGTCCACCAGGTGGCCGCCCGGGTACAGCACGGAGAAGTCGACCGTGGCGCCGGTGGCGTACAGGTCACCCAGCAAGCCGCGCAGGCCGTGGGGCAGCGGCTGCTCGCGCCGCATCGCGGCGAGCGCGGCCACCGTCATGTCGAGGCTGCGGGCGGTCTGGTCGACCGCGTGGGTCAGCAGCGGGTGGGGCGACAGCTCGCCGAAGACGCGGTAGCCGTCTTCCAGCGCCGCCTGCACCGCGGCCGAGAAACGGACCGTGTGACGCAGGTTGTCGACCCAGTAGTTGGCGTCGCAGTAGGGCTCCTCGCGCGGGTCGAACGAGGTGGCCGAGTAGTAGGGGACCTCCGGGGTCAACGGTTCGATCTCGGCCAGCACGTCGTAGAGCTCGTCGAGGATGGGGTCGACCTGCGGCGAGTGCGACGCCACGTCGACGGCCACCTCGCGGGCCATCACCTCACGCTGCTCCCACACCGCCACCAGTTCGCGGACCGTCTCGGTCGCGCCGCCGATGACGGTGGACTGCGGGGAGGCCACCACCGCCACCACGGCGTCGTTGACGCCGCGCGCCATCAGCTCCGAAAGCACTTGCTGGGCAGGCAGTTCCACGGACGCCATGGCGCCCGAGCCGGCGATCTTGGTCATCAGTCGCGAGCGGCGGCAGATGACCCGCACCCCGTCCTCGAGCGACAGCGCCCCGGCGACGACGGCCGCCGCGGACTCGCCCATCGAGTGGCCGATCACCGCGCCGGGCCGGACCCCGTAGGACTTCATCGTGGCCGCCAGCGCGACCTGCATGGCGAAGATCGTCGGCTGCACCCGGTCGATGCCCGTGACCTTCTCGGGCGCGGTCAGCGCTTCGGTCACGGAGAACCCGGACTCGTGGGCGATCAGCGGCTCGATCTCGGCGATGGCCGCCGCGAAGGCGGGCTCGTTCGCGAGCAGGTCGGTGCCCATGGTGGCCCACTGCGACCCCTGCCCGGAGAACACCCAGACCGGGCCGCGTTCCTCCTGGCCGACGACTTCCTGGAACAGGGCGTCACCGTTGGCGACGTCCCGCAGGGCCGTCAGCAGCTCCGCGGTGTCGCTGGCCAGCACGGTGGTGCGCACGGAGCGGTGCCCCCGCTTGCGGGCCAGCGTGTAGGCCAGGTCCGGCGCCGCCAGCTCGGTGGCGTGGGCCTCGACCCAGTCCGCGAGCCGTGCCGCGGTTTCGCGCAGGCTGTCGTCCGAGGTGGCCGACAGCGGGAACAGCAGCGTGCCGTCGCGGCCGGCCCGGGTCGCGGCGCCGTTGCGCGACAACGGTTCTGGGGCTTCCTCGACGATGGCGTGCACGTTGGTGCCGGAGATCCCGTACGCCGAAACCGCCGCGCGCCGCGGTTGATCGCCATTCAGCGGCCACGGCGTATTCTCTTGCGGCACAAACAATCCGGTGTCGATCCGGGCCATTTCGTCGGGCAGGCTTTCGAAGTGCAGGTTCTTGGGAACCACGCCGTGCTGGACGGAGAGAACCGCCTTCATCATCCCCAGCGCGCCCGCGGCCGCCTGGGTGTGCCCGAAGTTCGTCTTCGAGGCGCCGAGCACGCAGGGGTTGCCGATGCCGTATACCTCGGCCAGGCTGCCGTATTCGATCGGGTCGCCGACCGGGGTGCCCGTGCCGTGCGCCTCGACCATGCCGACGGTGCTGGCGTCGACGCCGGCCGCCGCGAGCGCGGTGCGGTAGACCGCCGCCTGCGCCTCGCCGGACGGCATCGCGATGTTCATGGTGTGGCCGTCCTGGTTGGCGGCCGTGGCACGGATCACACCGAGGATCCGGTCGCCGTCGCGCTGCGCGTCGGTCAGGCGCTTGAGCAGCAGCACCACGCAGCCCTCGCCGGAGACGAAGCCGTCGGCCTTGACGTCGAACGCGAAGCAGTGCCCGGTGCCCGACAGCATGCCCCCCGCCGAAGCGGAAGCGGACCTGCGCGGCTCCATCATCACGTTCACGCCACCGGCGAACGCGAGGTTGCTCTCTCCGTCGTTGAGGCTGCGGCAGGCCTGGTGGATGGCGAACAGGCCGGAAGAGCACGCGGTGTCGATGGTGACGGCGGGACCGTGCAGGCCGAGCGCGTAGGCGATGCGCCCGGAGGCCATGCAGGAGATGGTGCCCGGGTTTCCGTAGGGACCGTCAAAGGCGTCGGTGGCGGCGTGGACGAATTGGTAGTCGCCGTAGTTCAATCCGACGAAAACGCCCGTTTCCTCGGCCATGGTGTCCTTGGTGAGGCCGGCATGTTCCATGGCCTCCCACGCGGTTTCCATGAGCAACCGGTGCTGGGGGTCCATCGCGGTGGCTTCTTTTTCGGTGATGCCGAAGAACTCGGGGTCGAAGTCACCGACGTTGTCCAGGAACGAGCCCCACTTGCAGACCGACCGGCCCGGGACGCCCGGCTCGGGGTCGTAGTAGTAGTCGACGTCCCAGCGTTCGGCGGGAATTTCCTTGACAAGGTCGTCGCCACGGAGCAACGCTTCCCAAAAGAGGTCAGGTGAGTTGATACCCCCTGGCAGCCGGCATGCCATCCCGATGACGGCAACCGGAGTCACGCCTGCCTTATCCACTGTCCTTCACCTCTCCTTGCCTATCCACAAGTTCCTATCACTGCTGCTCGCTCTTATCTGGGCTTCGAGAAATCTCGTCGAATTTTTTTGTGCGAGCTGGCAACTCCGCCGCAACGCGCAAAAAACCCACCGACCCCCGGATCGAAGCCCACCCGTAAGAACATGGCGCGATCAGCAGCGTAGCGGCTTCGCTTCTCACGCGTGGAAAAATCGTGCGAACGTACAAAAATTTAACAATGCCCTGGCCAGGGCCGGTCTACGTCGGGCTTGGTCGAAGGCCCAGACGCATACTTTTGGGACGGTATTTGGCCATAACGGCGTACCGCCGTCGCCCCCAGAGGCGCTGTCCGCCAAGGTGTCCGGCGTTTACCAGCCCGAACGGGCATGACCAGGGGCGTTGTCAGCGCGAGGCGCCGAGGGCGGGCTGAGGCAGCCCGACCCGCGTGGGTCGAGACGGAGACCAAATTGGGCGCACCGATGACCTGCATCGAGGATGCGTAATCACGCCATGCTAGGGGCTATTGCGAAACTCCGCAGGGAAATCGCTGAAATCTTTAAGATTGCAAGTTAAGTCCCAACTGAATTGTGGCGAGATTCATACTTTGTCGTGATTGGCGTGTCCGGTTCGGGACCGAACCGTGGCGGCTGGAGGAGGGCGTGGGCGCCGTCCAGGGGGACCGATCACGGTCCGATCACGGCAGCCCGCGGCTTTGAATTCATTCGCTGGCGAGGGACGGGCCGGGCCCGCGCGGCGAGCCGGCCCGAAGCCGTCGGCGTCGGGGTATCCACGTGGGCGTCAACGGCATTCGCGCGCGCGGCCCCGGCGCAGCTCGCGCCGGAACCGCGGTTTTCACCGCCCGGTTCCGCGTTGCGGCGTTGGGGCTCCGGGCTTTTCGTTCATGATTGTTCGCCTCCGACGGCTGCTGCCGCTGGCTACCATTGCCGGTGAACGCGAGGTGTCCACCAGTGGACGGAGTGCTCACACCATGACCCCACCTATTGGGCAAGCTCGGGTCCCCCGACTGCCGCTTGACGTGGCCAAAGCCGCCGCCGACGAGGCCGCGGTACCCGACTACATGGCGGAGCTCAGCATCTTCCAGGTTCTGCTCAACCATCCGCCGCTGGCGCGCGGCATCAACGACTTGCTGGCCACAATGCTCTGGCACGGCGCCCTGGACCCGCGGCTGCGCGAGCTGGTCATCATGCGGATCGGCTGGCTCACCGCGTGCGATTACGAGTGGACGCAGCACTGGCGGGTCGCGTCGGGGTTGGGCGTGAGCGCCGACGACCTCGTCGGCGTGCGCGATTGGCGCGGGTATGAGGGCTTCGGGCCGGCCGAGCGCGCGGTGCTGGCGGCCACCGACGACGTGGTGCGCGACGGCGCGGTGAGCGCCGAGAGCTGGGCCGCCTGCGAGCGCGAATTGCACGGCGATACAACGGTTCTCATCGAGCTGACCACCGCCATCGGGGCGTGGCGAATGGTTTCGTCGATCCTGCGCAGCCTCCAGGTCCCCTTGGAAGAGGGCGTGGCCAGCTGGCCGCCGGACGGCCGGTCGCCCTAACCGATTGACTTATCAGTCAGTAACTCTTAGCGTCGGGCGATGCGAACCAGGGTCGCCGAGATGCTCGGCGTTGAGTTTCCGATCTGCGCCTTCAGCCACTGTCGCGACGTGGTGGCCGCGGTAACCAACGCCGGCGGGTTCGGGATCCTCGGCGCCGTCGCGCACAGTCCGCAGCGCCTGCGCACCGAGCTCACCTGGATCGAGGAGCAGACGGGCGGCAAGCCCTACGGCGTCGACCTGCTGTTGCCGCCCAAGTACGTCGGTGCCGAGCAGGGCGGGATCGACGCCAAACAGGCGCGCGAGCTGCTGCCCGAGGAGCACCGCGCGTTCGTCGAGGACATCCTGTCCCGTTACGGCGTCGTGGTCCCCGCCGAGGAGCCGAGGGCGTCGGCCGGGGGCCTGAACATCTCGCCCAAGGGCTACGAGCCGCTGCTCGACGTGGCGTTCGAGCACGACATCCGCCTGATCGCCAGCGCGCTCGGGCCGCCGCCCGCCGACCTCGTCCAGCGTGCCCATGACCGGGGCGTCGTGGTGGCCGCGCTCGCGGGCACCACGCAACACGCGCGGCGGCACGCTGCCGCGGGCGTGGACCTGATCGTCGCGCAGGGCACCGAGGCGGGCGGCCACACCGGCGAGGTCGCGACCATGGTGCTGGTCCCCGAGGTGGTGGACGCCGTGTCGCCGGTCCCGGTTCTCGCGGCCGGCGGGATCGCGCGGGGCCGCCAGGTCGCCGCCGCCCTGGCGCTGGGGGCCGAAGGGGTGTGGTGCGGCTCGGTGTGGCTGACCACCGAAGAGGCCGAGACGGTCCCCGTGGTCACGGAGAAGTTCTTGGCGGCGAGCTCCTCGGACACGGTGCGCTCCCGGTCGATGACCGGGAAGCCGGCGCGGATGCTACGCACGGCCTGGACCGACGAGTGGGAGCGGCCCGACACCCCCGATCCGCTCGGCATGCCGCTGCAGACCGCGCTGGTCACCGGCTCTCAGGTGCGCATCAACCAGGCCGCGACCAATCCGGACTCCAAGGCGCGTGAGCTGGCGACGTACTTCGTCGGCCAGGTGGTCGGTTCGCTCGACCGGGTCCGCCCGGTCCGCTCGGTGGTGCTCGACATGGTGGAGGAGTTCATCGACACCATCGGCCGGCTCGATGGCCTGGTCGGTCCGTGACCAGCGCAACCCGCCGGCGCCGCGCGGTCAGCGACGAGGACAAGTCGCAGCGGCGCGAGCAGATCATGTCGGCCGCCAAAGAAGTGTTCGCGCGCAAGGGTTTTCATGCGACGACGATTGCCGACATCGCGAAGCGGGCCGGTCTGGCCTACGGCTCGGTCTATTGGTACTTCGACTCCAAGGACGAGCTCTTCCACGCGTTGATGGCGGCCGAGGAGGGCGCGCTGCGCGCCCATGTCGCTGCGGCGTTGGGGGCGCCGGGCGGGAACGCCGGGCAGGAGGAGTCGCTTCGGGTCGCGGTGCGGGCGACGCTGGAGTTCTTCGAGTCCGACAAGGCGACGGTCAAGCTGTTGTTGCGGGATCCTTGCGCGCTGGGCGAGCGCTTCGAAAAACATCTCGGCGGGATCTACGAGCGGTTCATCGACGACATCGAAAGCTTCATCGTCGCCGCCCAGGAGCGCGGCGAGGTGGTCACCGCCCCGCCGCGCATGGTGGCGTACACCCTTGCCGCGCTGGTGGGCCAGCTGGCGCAACGGCGGCTGAGCACCGACGACGACGTCACCGCTGCTCAGGTGGCCGATTTTGTGGTGGCGCTGGTGCTCGACGGGCTACGCCCGCGCGGCGGTGCAGCTTGTTAAATCCTGTGTGCCCGCGTAATGACTGCATAAAGATTCGGGCACACGGACGAGATCACATTGACCGTGTCGTGGCGGTCATGCATGATCGGTCGCGTATGCACCTCGTTAGGTGAGGCGTCTACACGAATACAGGCCACTGACCCCGAACGTCGAAAGACGCCCCGGGTCAGGACAGCTCCTCCCGGCTTAAGGGTTGAGCCCAGGTGGCTTCCGAGGAATCGGACACGTCGTGTAGTGCCAAAGCTCTGACGAGAGGGGTGCGGTTCTCCGGCGGTTCGCCGGTTTCTGTACTCCTTTTGGTGCGCGTGGATCGCGCGGGCAACCGCACGCGTCGTGACGTCGAGGAGGTGAGGGACGTATGAGTTCCAGCGATAGTCCGGATCGAAGTCCGGGCTGTGTTCCGTCCCGATCCGACCTGAAGCGCGACGTTCTCGGTTGAGTCGCCAACGCTAATCGGCTTACCCGCCAAGCGTTCTCGGATCGGAACCACAACGGGATGGGACACGTCAGTCCAGTCAACGTTCGTTTGAGTTCCGTCAGGAGACGATCATGACCGCAGTTCTGCACGACGAAGTCGTAACCGTCGCGCCCGCCCGCAAGCTGACCGTGGTGCGCGACACGACCCCGGCCCCCGCGCCCAAGAAGGCCACGCGTCGTGAGGGCACGACCATCGTCATCAGCGACCCGCTGGTGGACGGCGCCGCCCACTTCTTGGCCATCGGCGTGCGTCACGTGTACGCCGCGCTGTGGCGCGTTGGCGTGCTCGATGTCCGGGCCTAAGTGGCGATCACAAGCGCGGCGGAGCCGGGCGCAGTGGGTCGCCACCATCGGCACAACGCCTCCAAGGGGCTACCCGGTCGCAGGTCTTCCCTGAGACCAGGTAACCCCTTGGAGTGCAGGGTTTGAGTAGAATCGAGACACTGGCATCGATCCGGCGATCACCGGGGAGCCTTCGGAAGAACGGCCGGCAGGCTCAGTAGAACCGAACGGGTAGGCCCGTCACAGCCCTCATCGAGCGGTCGCGTGAGAGCGCGGCAAGCGGGGTGGTACCGCGGCGCTCGCGCACCTTGCGCGTCGTCGTCCCCGGCCTGAGCATGATGGCCACAGGAGACGACACAGATCGTGACCGAGAACGCTGACGTCAAGGCGTACCCGAAGCTGGCCGGCGGTGCGCCCGATTTTCCGGCGCTCGAAGTCGAGGTTCTCGACTACTGGGCGCGCGACGACACCTTCCGCGCCAGCATCGCCCGCCGCGACGGCGCCCCGGAGTACGTGTTCTACGACGGGCCGCCGTTCGCCAACGGGCTGCCCCACTACGGTCACCTGCTCACCGGGTATGTCAAGGACATCGTGCCGCGGTATCGCACCATGCGCGGCTACAAAGTGGAGCGCCGGTTCGGCTGGGACACGCACGGGCTGCCCGCCGAACTGGAAGTCGAACGCCAGCTAGGCATCAACGACAAGTCCCAGATCGACGACATGGGAATCGCCGCGTTCAACGATGCCTGCCGCGAATCGGTGCTGCGCTACACCGACGAGTGGCAGGCCTACGTGACGCGCCAGGCCCGCTGGGTCGACTTCGACAACGACTACAAGACGCTGGATCCCAGCTACATGGAGTCGGTGATCTGGGCGTTCAAACAGCTGTGGGACAAGGGCCTGGCGTATGAGGGCTATCGGGTGCTGCCGTACTGCTGGCGCGACGAAACCCCGCTGTCCAACCACGAATTGCGGATGGACGACGACGTCTACCAGAGCCGCCAGGACCCGGCCCTGACCGTCGGTTTCAAGGTAACCGGGGGTGAGCTCGACGGTGCCTATCTGTTGGTGTGGACGACGACACCGTGGACGCTGCCGTCGAACCTCGCGGTGGCCGTGAACCCCGAGGTGACCTATGTGGCGGTCGAGGCGGACGGCCGCCGCTTCGTGCTGGCGGAGGCGCGGCTGGCCGCGTACGCGCGCGAGTTGGGTGAAGAGCCGGACGTGCTGGGTACCTATCGGGGCGCGGACCTGCTGGGTCTGCGCTACGTTCCGCCGTTCCCGTATTTCATGGACACCCCCCACGCATTCCGGGTGCTGCCCGGAGACTTCGTGACCACCGAGGACGGCACCGGCATCGTGCACATGGCGCCGGCCTACGGCGAGGACGACATGGCGACCTGTGATGCGGCCGGCATCGTGCCCGTCACCCCGGTCGATTCGAAGGGCCGGTTCGACGCAAGCGTCCCGGATTACCAGGGGCAGCGCGTTTTTGACGCGAATCCGCACATCATCCGCGACCTGAAGAACGGCAGCGGTCCGGCGGCGGCCAACGGCGCCGTGCTGGTCCGCCACGAGACCTACGAGCACCCCTACCCGCACTGCTGGCGGTGCCGCAATCCGCTGATCTACCGGGCGGTGTCGTCGTGGTTCGTCGCGGTCACCGAATTCCGCGACCGCATGGTCGAACTCAACCAGCAGATCACCTGGTACCCCGAACACGTCAAGGACGGGCAGTTCGGAAAGTGGCTGCAGGGCGCGCGGGACTGGTCGATCTCGCGAAACCGCTACTGGGGCACGCCGATTCCGGTGTGGAAGTCCGATGATCCGGCCTACCCGCGGGTCGACGTGTACGGCAGCCTCGACGAGCTGGAACGCGACTTCGGGGTGCGTCCCACCAACTTGCACCGGCCCTACATCGACGAGCTGACTCGGCCCAACCCCGACGATTCCACGGGGCGCAGCACGATGCGGCGCATCCCCGACGTGCTCGACGTGTGGTTCGATTCGGGCTCGATGCCGTATGCGCAGGTGCATTACCCGTTCGAAAACCGCGACTGGTTCGACGGGCACTACCCGGGCGACTTCATCGTCGAGTACATCGGCCAGACACGCGGCTGGTTCTACACCCTGCACGTCCTGGCCACCGCGCTGTTCGACCGTCCGGCGTTCAAAACATGTGTCGCGCACGGCATCGTGCTCGGCTCCGACGGCCAGAAGATGAGCAAGTCGCTGCGCAACTACCCCGACGTCTCGGAGGTGTTCGATCGCGACGGCTCCGACGCGATGCGGTGGTTCCTGATGGCCTCGCCGATCCTGCGCGGGGGCAACCTGATCGTCACCGAACAGGGCATCCGCGAAGGCGTCCGTCAGGTGCTGCTGCCGATGTGGAACGCCTACAGCTTCTTGGCCCTTTACGCGCCGAAAGTCGGCAACTGGCGCACGGATTCGGCCAACGTGCTGGATCGCTACATCCTGGCCAAGCTGGCGGAGCTGCGCGACGACCTCACCGAGTCGATGGATGTCTGCGACATCTCGGGGGCCTGCGAACAGCTGCGCCAGTTCACCGAGGCGCTGACGAATTGGTATGTGCGACGGTCGCGTTCGCGGTTCTGGGAGGAAGACGCCGACGCCATCGACACGTTGCACACCGTGCTGGAGGTGACCGCCCGCCTGGCCGCCCCGCTGTTGCCGTCGGTGACGGAGATCATCTGGCGCGGTCTGACGTTCGAGCGCTCGGTGCATTTGACCGATTGGCCGGACGCGGACGCGCTGCCCGCGGATGCCGGCCTGGTCGCCGCCATGGATCAGGTCCGGGAAGTCTGCTCAGCGGCGTCGTCGTTGCGCAAGGCGAAGAAGCTGCGGGTGCGTCTGCCGTTGCCGAAACTGACCGTGGCCGTTGAGAATCCGCAGCGGCTCGAGCCGTTCGTCGACCTGATCGCCGACGAGCTCAACGTCAAGCGGGTCGAACTGACCGACGCGATCGACACGTACGGCCGGTTCGAGCTCACCGTCAACGCGCGGGTGGCCGGGCCGCGGCTGGGCAAGGATGTGCAGGCGGCGATCAAGGCCGTCAAGGCCGGCGAGGGCGTCGTCAACCCCGACGGCACCCTGACGGCGGGTCCCGCGGTGCTGCAGCCCGACGAGTACAGCTCCCGACTGGTGGCCGCCGATCCCGATTACACCGCGGCGCTTCCCGACGGGTCCGGTCTGGTGGTTCTCGACGGCACGGTGACCCCGGAACTGGAGGCGGAGGGCTGGGCGAAGGACCGGATCCGGGAGCTGCAGGAACTGCGCAAGTCGACCGGGCTGGACGTGTCCGACCGCATCAGCGTGGTGATGTCGGTGCCCGGCGAGCGGGCCGACTGGGCGCAGACGCACCGCGACCTGATCGCGGGGGAGATCCTCGCCACCAGCTTCGAGTTCGGCGAGCCCGCCGATGGCTCGGAGATCGGCGACGGCGTGCGGGTGAGCATCACGAAAGCCTGAGCCGACGCGGGCGCAAAAAACTTCTGAAAAAAGTTCCGAAAAAACTGTCCGGTGTGGCGGGGCTAGCTGCTCCTACCTGTGACGGCGGCCCAACGGGGGCCGCAACCACAGTTAAGGAACGCACCATGAGCACCATCGAAGACTTCCAGTCCGCTACCTTCGCCGCCATCCCGCACGAGGACCTCACGGTCGCCGAGGCGTGGGCGTCGAGCCCGTTGGGTGACCCCTCGATCGAAGACGGATCCCTGTCGGAACCCGCAAACTTCGAGGACTTCCCGCCCACTACGGTGACCGAGCAGCCGCGCTCGCGGGCCACGACCGTCCTGATCGCCGCGGCCGTGATCGCCGGGCTCGGAGTGGTCGGCGGGCTGGGCATGATGCTCATCAACGGGACGGGCTCGAAGCAAGAGAAGCCGGCCGTCGTCGTGCCGAACTCAAATGTGAGTCCGATTTCGCCCCAGTCCGCCGCCGCGGTCGCGCCGCCGCCCGTGGCGCCGGCCCCGCCAGCCCTCGCCACGCCGCCCGACGCCGCGCAATTGCCGAGCGGCCCGGTCAGCGGTGGCGGCGCGCCGGTGTGGAACGCCCCCGCGCCGGTCGTCGCGGCGCCGCCCGCCGACCCGGGCACCCCGCCGGACGCGCCGGTCGACCCGGGCACCCCGCCGCCACCGCCGAACGTGACGGTGAACATCCCGCCGGTCGTGGTGCCCGTGCCCATACCCGTTCCGGTGCCGTCGGACCATGACGGCGGTCAGCAGCAAGGTGGCGGCCAACAGCAGGGCGGCGGTCAGCAGCAGGGCGGTGGTCAGCAGCAAGGGGGCGGCCAGCAGCAGGGCGGTGGTCAGCAGCAAGGTGGCGGTCAGCAGCAAGGTGGTGGCAAGCAGCAAGGTGGCGGCCACGGACCGATCGAATGCCTGGCCTGCCAGCAGCATCCGATCCAGCAGCAACCGATTCACCCGCAGCCGGTCCAGCAACAGCCGGTCCAGCAACAGCCGCTCCACCCGCAGGTGATCCCGGGCAAGAAGTGACGGTGGGCGTAGGGCGAGGCCGGAGGGGAGCCGGTCTCGCCCTTTCGCTTGCCGCGAATCGCTAGCGGGCTCGGAGCGCGCGGTGGGCGTGCGGCCAGAACGGCATGCCGGCCACGACGGTCGCGCCGGTGGCGATGACCCCGACCGCGACGTCCACGCTCTCGCGGCCCTCCCTCGCCCAGTAAACGTCCTTGAGGTCCAGCAGCAGGGCCAGCTCGTCGACGATCATCGCGTTCGCGGCACCATAGGCGACCGCCGCCGCGGGGTGTCGTCGCTGCCTTTCGGTCCCGCGCAGACCCACGCCGGCCACCGTCGCCAGCATCGCGATACCGATGTTGTAGTGGTGAAAGTGCTTGCCGCCCAAGTTCATACCGCCACCCGACGGTCCGTGGCCGGCACGGATCCAGTGGGTGAGTCCGCGCAGTCCGGCGAACGTGAGCGTGAACGACGACCAGGCCAGAACGGTGGCCTGCTCACCGGGTTCCAGCCGCTCGTCCCATTGGCGGCGTAACCGCGCCCATCGTGATGGCGCCGCGTCAACCATCAGGCGCCCTTGACCGCCCGCCAACGCTGCCTGCCGCCGCGGACCTCGACCTCCACATCGCGAAAACCCGCCGCCCGCAAGCGATCCGGCAAGGTTTCCGGAGAGACCGTGTTGCACGTGTCGCGGAAGTGCAGGAGGCGGAACCGCAGCGACGTCACACTGTCGCTGCCGGCGAAGACGCCGCCGGGCCGGAGCACTCGGAACGCCTCGGCGAACAGCCGGTCCTGCAGGTCCGCGGTCGGGACGTGATGCAGCATCGTGAACGACACCACCGAGCTGAACTCGTTGTCCGGCAACCCGGTATCCGTGCCGTCGGCGTTGATGATGCGGGCCCGATCGCCGTAGAGCTGCTGCAATCGCTGCGCCATCGGGGTGTCGATCTCCACCGAGGTCAGTCTCGGCGTCTTGTCGACCAGCACCCGCAGGATCGCGCCGTAACCGGGTCCGATCTCGAGCGTGTTGTCGCCCAGCTCCACACCGGCCAGCGCCCACGGCAGCAGGTCGTCTTCCACCTGCTTCGCCCAGCGATCCGAGCTGCAAATCCGTCGGTGCGCGAGGTTCATTGCCATACCCAAAGACGTTATCCCAATAGCATTTGCAGTTGTGGAGTCCCGGTGGGTGCTGCACCTGGACATGGACGCGTTTTTCGCCTCCGTCGAACAACTCACCCGACCGACCCTGCGGGGGCGGCCGGTGCTGGTCGGCGGCCTGGGCGGGCGGGGCGTCGTGGCCGGGGCCAGCTACGAGGCGCGCGTGTTCGGCGCGCGGTCGGCCATGCCTATGCATCAGGCCCGCCGACTGATCGGCGTGACCGCCGTGGTGCTGCCGCCGCGCGGCGTGGTGTACGGGGTGGCCAGCCGCCGGGTCTTCGACACCGTGCGCCGGTTGATACCTGTCGTCGAGCAGCTGTCCGTCGACGAGGGTTTCGGGGAGCCGACGCAGCTCGCCGGGGCGGCGGCCGAGGACGTCAAGGCGTTCTGCGAGGAGTTGCGGCGGCGCATTCGCGACGAGACCGGCCTGGTCGCGTCGGTCGGTGCGGGCTCGGGCAAGCAGATCGCCAAGATCGCGTCCGGACTGGCCAAACCCGATGGCGTGCGGGTGGTCGGGCGCGCGGAGGAGCAGGCGCTGCTGGGCGGGTTGCCGGTGCGGCGGCTATGGGGCATCGGCCCGGTCGCCGAGGAGAAGCTGAACCGGCTGGGCATCGAGACCATCGGGCAGCTGGCCGCGCTGACCGACGCCGAGGTGGCCAACATCCTGGGCGCGACGGTCGGGCCCGCGCTGCACCGCCTCGCCCGCGGCATCGACGACCGCCCCGTCGCCGAGCGCGCGGTGGCCAAGCAGATCAGCGCCGAGTCCACCTTCGCCGCGGACCTGACCAGCCTCGAGCAGCTGCGCGACGCGATCGACCCCATCGCCGAGCACGCCCACCAGCGCCTGCTGCGCGACGGCCGCGGCGCCCGCACCGTCACGGTGAAGCTGAAGAAGTCCGACATGAGCACGCTGACCCGCTCGGCGACGTTGCCCTACGCGACCACCGAGGCCGGCGCCCTTACCGCGGTGGCCCGCCGGCTGCTGCTCGACCCGCGCGAAATCGGGCCGATTCGCCTTCTCGGCGTGGGGTTTTCGGGATTGAGCGACGTCCGCCAGGAATCGCTGTTCCCCGACCTCGAATTGTCGGGGGAGACTTCCGACCAGCAGCACATCGAGACCGCGGCCGAGGCCATGTTCGCACCGGCGACCGAGGAGGCGTCGCCATGGCGGATCGGCGACGATGTGGCGCACCGCGAATTCGGTCACGGCTGGGTGCAGGGCGCCGGCCATGGCGTGGTGACTGTGCGCTTCGAGACCCGCGGTTCGGGCCCGGGGCAGGCGCGCACCTTTCCCGCTGACACCGCCGACCTCGCCGGCGCCAACCCGGTCGACTCGCTGGACTGGCCGGATTATCTCGGCGCGCTGCAGGCCGACGCGCTGCTAACCCCAACGGTCGATGACGTCGGCGACGGGTAGCCCCGCGGCCAGCGCTGCCATCATCAGCACCCGCGCCTGCGGCGGCCGCAGCCGCGGCACCATCACCGCGCCCGCGGTGGCCATGTCGTGGCCGGGACCGTAACTCGCGCCGACCCGCCCGCCCGGGACCCGGGTGGACACCGCGATGTTCACTCCGTCGCGGCAGTGCCGGCGCACCGCGTCGACGACCGCCGCTCCCGCGTTGCCCGAACCCAGCGCCTCGAGCACCACGCCCCGCGCACCGGCGGCCACGCAGGCGTCCAGCGCCACCGAGTCGCTCCCGAGGTACGCCGCCACGATGTCGACCCGGGGAGCGCTGGCGGCGTCGAGATCGCCCACATACGGGCGCGTCTTGGGCCCGGTCAGGGTCACGCCGCCGGTGTCCACCCTGCCGACCAGTTCGCCGGTGAACCCGCTGAGGTCCTCGGTGGCCACCTTGTGCATGCCCAGCGGTTGCAGCACCCGGCCGGCAAAACACACCAGCACCCCCAGGTCGCGGGCGGCCGGGCTGGCCGCGACCGCCAGCGCGTCGCGCAGATTGGCGGGGCCGTCGGCGTCGGGGGCGTCGGCGCTGCGCATGGCGCCGGTGAGCACCACCGGGACGTTCCCCGCGTGGGTGAGATCCAGCCAGAGCGCACTCTCTTCCATCGTGTCGGTGCCATGGGTGACGACTACGCCGTCGGCGCCGCCGTCGATCGCGGCCCGCACGGCGCCGCGGATGCGGTCCCAATCGGCGGGCGTCAGCTCGGAGCTGTCAAGGGCCATCAGGTCGACGACGTCGACGTCGAGGCCTTTGCTGACGGGAGCAGCGAGATCCGCCCCGCTGTACGCCGGTCGCCGCACCCCGTCGGCCCCCTTGCCGGTCGATATCGTGCCGCCGGTGGCGATGACGGTGAGCCGGGCCTTCGAGGAAGTCACGGTGGCATCATCGCGCATGTGCGGGTTAGGGGATGATGGGTGACGTGTCCGACGAACCAGCAGGACCGGCCCCGGAGGTGGCCGAACCCGAACCCGCACCCGCCAGGCCGCCGAGGCGGCTGCGCCTGCTGCTGTCGGTCGCGGCGGTGGTGCTGAGCCTGGACATCGTGACCAAGGTGCTGGCCGTCAAACTGCTGCCGCCCGGCCAGCCGGTGTCGATCATCGGTGACACCGTTACGTGGACGTTGGTGCGCAATTCGGGCGCCGCGTTCTCGATGGCCACCGGATACACCTGGGTGCTGACGCTGATCGCGACGGGTGTGGTGGTCGGCATCTTCTGGATGGGGCGGCGGCTGGTGTCGCCGTGGTGGGCGGTCGGGCTCGGCATGATCCTCGGCGGCGCGATGGGCAACCTGGTCGACCGGTTCTTCCGGTCGCCCGGGCCGCTGCGCGGCCATGTCGTGGATTTCCTGTCGGTCGGCTGGTGGCCGGTGTTCAACGTCGCCGACCCCTCCGTGGTCGGCGGGGCCATCCTGTTGGTGGTGCTGTCGGTCTTCGGCTACGACTTCGATGCCGTGGGCCGCCGCAAGCCCAACGGGGATGCCGTGGCCCGCCGCAAGGCCGATCAGCACTGATGACCGAACGTTCGATGCCCGTCCCGGAGGGATTGGCGGGCATGCGTGTTGACGCCGGGCTGTCGCGGCTGTTGGGGCTGTCACGAACCGCGGCCGCGGCGCTGGCCGAGGACGGCGGCGTGGAATTGGACGGTGTGCAGGCCGGCAAGTCCGACCGCCTGACGAGCGGCGCCTGGCTACACGTGCGGCTGCCCGACGCGCCGGCGCCGCCGGAGAACACGCCCGTCGACATCGAGGGCATGACCATCCTGTATTCCGACGACGACATCGTCGCGGTCGACAAACCCGCGGCGGTGGCCGCGCACGCGTCGGTCGGGTGGACCGGACCCACGGTGCTCGGCGGCCTGGCTGCCGCCGGTTACCGGATCACCACATCCGGCGTGCCGGAGCGCCAGGGCATCGTGCATCGTCTCGACGTCGGGACCTCCGGGGTGATGGTGGTGGCGCTCTCCGAGCGCGCCTACACGGTGCTCAAGCGGGCGTTCAAGCAGCGCACCGTCGACAAGCGCTACCACGCGCTGGTGCAGGGCCACCCGGACCCGTCCAGCGGGACGATCGACGCGCCGATCGGGCGGCACCGCGGCGGCGAATGGAAATTCGCGGTCACCAAGGACGGCCGGCACAGCCTCACCCACTACGACACGCTGGAAGCCCACGTCGCCGCCAGCCTGCTCGATGTGCACCTGGAAACCGGACGTACGCATCAGATCCGGGTGCACTTCTCCGCGCTGCACCACCCCTGCTGCGGCGACCTCGTCTATGGCGCCGACCCGAAACTCGCGAAAAGGCTTGGGCTGGAACGGCAATGGTTGCACGCGCGTTCGCTTGCCTTTGCCCACCCGGCCGACGGCCGGCGAATCGAAATCGTCAGCCCCTACCCGCCGGATCTGCAGCACGCGCTGGACGTGCTGCGCGACGAGGGCTGATCAGTTCGTCGACCCTGTAATTTTGCAGGCCGTCTCTCGCACTTCTTCTGCAGATTTACAGGCTCGGCGATATCGGACGGATCACCGGGTTCAGCCGGGCTTGCGCGCCTCGACGAGCACCCGCGTGGGGTGCGCGACGAACCGCCCGTCGGCCTCGATCCGCTCGTGCAGTTCCCGCAGCCGGTCCCGATAGCGCTCGACGGTGAAGTCCGGCACCGTCCACACCACCTTGCGCAGGAAGTAGACGACGGCGCCGATGTCGAAGAACTCGGCGCGCAGCCGCTCCATGCGCACGTCGACGACCTCCAGCCCCGCGGCCTGCGCCTGCGCGCGCACGGCGTCCGGGTGAAATTCGGCCCATTTCTCGGGCTGCGGTCCGATGAAGTACTCGACCAGCTCGCCCATGGTGGCGGGACCGATGTGCTGCGCGAAGTACGTGCCGCCCGGCCGGAGCACCCGAAGGATCTCCTTCCACCACACCGAGATCGGGTGGCGGGTGGTCACCAGGTCGAACGCCTCGTCGGCGAACGGCAACGGAGGCTCGTCGCGCATCGCCACGAGCACCACGCCGAGCGGATGCAGGCGCTTGGTCGCCAGGGCCGCGTTGGGCGGCCAGGTCTCGATCGCCGCCATGGTAGGCGGGAACGGCCCCGCCCCGGCCAACACCTCGCCTCCTCCGGTGTGGATGTCCAGCGCGGCCGACACCGTCGCCAAGCGGCCGCTCAACAGCCGCTGGAAGCCCCAGGACGGTCGTTCCTCGGTCGCGCGGCCGTCGAGCCAGGAGAAGTCCCAGCCGTCAACGTTGACCGAGTCGGCTTCGGCCACCAGATCTTCGAATGTGCGGGGCATGCATTGCATTGTGGTGTCGATCGGACGTGGCCTCAATCGTCATAGCGGTGAAACCATTGAGAAGAAAGGGGCGTCATCATGCAGTACTGCCTGCTCATGCACTACCAGGAGGGCGGCGAGCTCGGGCTGACCGACGAAGACATGGCGCCCGCGCGGGCGGCGTTCGCCAAGTACGCCGACGACCTAGACGCGGCCGGCGTGCTGATCGGCACCCAGGTCCTGCAATCGGCCGTCGCGTCGACCACTTACACGGCGCGCGACGGCGAACCAAGGATTCAGGACGGGCCGTTCGCCGACACCAAGGAACGCCTCGGCGGGATCTTCATCATCGATGTTCCGGACCTGGACGCCGCCCTGTCGTGGGCCAAGCGGTGCCCGGCCGCTGGGTGGGGGTCGATTGAAATCCGACCTGTCGCAGTCACTTACGCGAGCGGGAAGGGATGGTACAGCCCTGAATGAGGCGCAGGCCCGGGTGGCCGAGCTGGTCCGGGAATCCTACGGCCGATTGCTTGCGGTGCTGGCCGCGCCGAGTGCCGACATCGCCACGGCCGAAGATGCCATTGGTGACGCGCTGGAGCGCGCGCTCGCCCGTTGGCCGGACGAGGGGATACCGGAGAACCCCGAAGCCTGGGTCCTTACTGTCGCCCGCAATCGGCAGCGCGACCGGTGGAAGTCGCACGCCCACCGGAAGACCGGCCCTCTGCCCGAAACATGGGATATCGGTGGCGATTTCCCGAGCCCGGAGGCGATCCCCGAACGTCGCCTGGAGCTGATGCTGGTCTGTGCGCATCCCGCGATCGCCGCCAATTGCCGAACCGCGTTGATGCTGCAGACGGTGTTGGGCATCGACTCGGCGGCGATCGCGCGGGCGTTCTCGTTGCCACCGGCGACGCTGGCCCAGCGGCTGGTCCGCGCCAAACGCAGGATTCGCGACGCGCGCATCCCGTTCGCGGTCCCGGAGGACTTCGACGAGCGGCTGCCGGCCGTGCTTGAGGCCGTCTACGGTGCGTGGGCGATCGATTGGCAGCTGGAGCCGCAGGGTCCGCCGATCGAGTCGTTGGCCGCCGAGGCTCTGCATCTGGCGCTGGTGCTGGCCGACCTGTTGCCCGAGGAGCCCGAGGCGCTCGGGCTAGCGGCGCTGATCTGCCTGTCCGAGTCGCGCCGGCCGGCGCGGCGCACCAAGGGCGGCGAGTTCGTGTCGCTGGACGACCAGGACACCCGGCTGTGGGATTCGCCGATGATCGCGCGCGGCGAAGCACTGCTGCGTCGGGCCCACGCACTCGGCCGCCCCGGGCGGTACCAATACGAGGCGGCCATCCAGTCGACGCACTGCGCGCGGGCGCACGGCGGGCGAACAGATTGGTCGGCGCTGCGCAAACTGCATCGGGCGCTGCTGCAGGTCGCGCCGTCTTTGGGTGCGGCGGTTTCCCTGGCGGTCGTCGACGCCCGGCTCGACGGACCGGAGGCCGGGTTGGTCGCGCTCAAGGGAATCACCGACCCGGCGATGGCGCGCTTCCAGCCGGCCTGGACGGCGCGTGCGCATTTGCTGGCCGAGGCGGGAAAGCCCGCGGCGGCGGCAGAGGCCTACCGCAGGGCCATCGATCTCACCGCCGACGCCGGCGTTATTCGGTATCTGCGTCGAAGGCTCGCCGAGGTCGCGGGGGAGCGCCGCGCCTAGACTTTGGTGGTTTCCGGCGACGCGATCTCGGGCGCCAGCGGCGCGATGGCGCTGAGGATTTCGGTGACCGTCGCGGCGGGAACCCCCGCGGCGGCGAGCGCGTCGGCCAGGTGCCCGGCCACCAGGTTGAAGTGATGCATGGTGATGCCGCGGCCCTGGTGCACTTGTTTCATCGGCGCTCCGGTGTACGGCTCGGGGCCGCCGAGCGCGGCCGCGAAGAACTCGGCCTGTTTGCCCTTGAGGCGGTTCATGTTGGTGCCGGTGAAAAAGCCCGCCAGTTGGCTGTCCGCGAGCACGCGAACGTAGAAGTCCTCGACGACCACTTCGATGGCCTCGTGTCCGCCGATCCGGTCGTAGATGGTGTGCGGCTCCGGTTTGCGGAAGTGCGCCAGCATTTTCATAACACCGATTGGAACATTTGGGCGTTGCCCGTCAGTTAGTCCGCGGTCACACTCGGATTACCCTGTGTAACAAGCCGATTGCCCCCGGATGGCCGTGGTGTGGCCGCCCGGGTGAGCTGCCGGACCGGAGTTCGGATGGCGGCAATCCGCCGCTGCCGGCCGGCCGATGCCCTAGGTTGGTTTTATGACCCACGTCACATTGCCCCTCAGGAGCGACAGCCGATGAATTTGCTTGGCGACTTGACCCACATGGTGGAAAAGCCGTTTGCGGCGGTCTCCAACATCATCAACACCCCCAACTCGGCCGGGCGATATCGACCGTTCTACTTACGGAACCTGCTGGACGCGGTGCAGGGCCGTACGCTGCGCGACGCCGTGGAAGGCTGCACCGTCCTCATCACGGGAGGGTCGTCGGGTATCGGCGCAGCCGCCGCCAAGAAGATCGCGGAGGCCGGCGGCGTGGTGGTGCTGGTGGCGCGAACCCGGGAGAACCTCGAGAAGGTCGCCTCGGAGATCGAGGGCGAGGGCGGCACCGCCCACATCTACCCGTGCGACCTGACCGACATGGAAGCCATCGCCACGATGGCCGATCAGGTGCTCGACGACCTCGGCGGCGTTGACATCCTCATCAACAACGCGGGGCGCTCGATCCGGCGATCGCTGGAGCTGTCGTACGACCGCATCCACGACTACCAGCGGACCATGCAACTGAACTACCTCGGCGCGGTCCAGCTCATCCTCAAGTTCATCCCGGGCATGCGGGAGCGCGGCTTCGGCCAGATCATCAACGTTTCCTCGGTCGGCGTGCAGACCCGCGCGCCGCGCTTCGGCGCCTACATCGCCAGCAAGGCCGCCCTCGACAGCCTGTGCGACGCGCTGCAGGCCGAAGTGGTCAACGACGACGTCAAGTTCACCACCGTGCACATGGCGCTGGTGCGCACGCCGATGATCAGCCCGACCACGATGTACGACAAGTTCCCGGCGCTGACGCCCGACCAGGCCGCCGGCGTGATCACGGACGCGATCGTGCACCGCCCCCGCCGCGCGAGCTCGCCGTTCGGCCAGTTCGCTGCCGTCGCCGACGCCGTCAACCCCGCGGTGATGGACCGCGTCCGCAACCGCGCGTTCGCCATGTTCAAAGATTCAGACGCGGCCAAGGGCGGCGAATCATCCAGTGACGCAGAGCCTTTCGACAAGCGGAGCGAGACGTTTGTCCGCGCGACCCGAGGGATACATTGGTGAAACCATGAGTCTTCCGAAACCCGACACCGACACCACCGTCGTCATCACCGGCGCCTCCTCCGGTATCGGCGCCGAACTGGCCCGCGGCCTGGCCCGCCGCGGCTTTCCGCTGTTGCTGGTCGCGCGGCGCCGCGACCGCCTCGACGACCTCGCCAACGAGGTGGGCCAGGAGTACTCCGTGGCCGTCGAGGTCCTGCCGCTGGACCTCAGCGACGCCAAGGGTCGCGCAAAGCTGTCGGACCGGCTCCGCACCGAGCCGATCGCCGGCCTGTGCAACAGCGCCGGTTTCGGCACCAGCGGGATCTTCCACGAATTGCCGCTCGAGCGCGAAAGCGAAGAGGTGACCCTCAACGCGCTCGCCCTGATGGAGCTCACCCACGCCGCGCTGCCGGGCATGGTGGAGCGCGGCGCGGGCGCCGTGATGAACATCGCCTCGATCGCCGGGTTCCAGCCGTTGCCGTACATGGCGGTGTACTCGGCCACCAAGGCGTTCGTGCAGACGTTTTCCGAAGCCATTCACGAGGAGCTGCATGGGACGGGGGTGTCGGTGACCGTCCTGTGTCCGGGCCCGGTGCCCACGGAGTGGGCCGAGATCGCCAACGCCGAGCGGTTCAGCATCCCGGTGGCGCAGGTCTCGCCCCACGACGTCGCCGAGGCGGCGATCGGCGGGATGCTGGCCGGCAAGCGCAGCGTGGTGCCGGGCATCGTGCCCAAGGTCGTCAGTACCGGCGGCCGGTTCGTGCCGCGCACGTTGCTGCTGCCCGGGCTGCGGATCGGCAACCGATTCCGCGGCGGGCCCAGCCGCTAGTACTCGGCGGTGGGGCCGCGCTAGCGAGTGTGAATCTTGGGCGCTGTGTGTGAGTCCACGGCGACTAAACCGCGACATCCGCGCCATGGGCTCACACGGAAAGCCGTGGGCTCACACTGTGCCGGCAGCTACGTTTGATTAGTGGCCGCCGTTGAGATGACCGCCGACATGCCGATGGCCCCGCAGGTGATGTGGGACCACGTCTCGGACCCGTCGGAGCTGGGGGAATGGCTGGTGCTTCACGAGGGCTGGCGCAGCGAGCTGCCAGACGAGATCACCGAGGGCACCCAGATCGTCGGCGTCGCGCGTTCCAAGGGCCTGCGCAACCGGGTGACCTGGACGGTGACCAAGTGGGACCCGCCGCACGAGGTGGCGATGTCGGGATCGGGCAAGGGCGGGGCGAAATACGCCGTCACGCTCTCCGTGCGGCCCGCCGACGGCGGGTCGACCCTGGGCCTGCGTCTCGAGCTGGGCGGGCGCGCGTTGTTCGGCCCGGTGGGCTCGGCCGCGGCCCGCGCGGTCAAGGGAGACGTGCAGAAGTCGCTGAAGCAGTTTGTCGATCTGTACGGGTAGGCATCACCGCGGTGTCGTCGTCGTCCCACAGCAGCAACTGACGCACCGAGGCGCGCGACCCATACGGCTGCAGCATCGTGCTGGCCGGGCGCGGGCGCACCCGTTGGGGCCACCAGAACCAGCGCCCGAGAAGCGTTGCGACGGAGGGCGTCATGAAGGAACGCACGATCAGCGTGTCGAACAACAAACCAAGGCCGATGGTCGTCCCGATTTGGCCGAGCACCTGAAAACCGCTGAACACGAACGCGCACATGGTGACCGCGAAGACCAGCCCGGCCGAGGTGACCACCGAACCGGAACCGGCCATCGAGCGAATGATGCCGGTCTTGAGACCGGCGTGGATCTCCTCCTTGAACCGGGAGATCAGCAGCAGGTTGTAGTCGGATCCGACCGCCAAGAGCAGGATCACCGCCAGCGCCAGCACGACCCAATACAGCTTGATGCCGAACAGGTACTGCCACACCAGCACCGACAGCCCGAACGAGGCCCCCAGCGACAGGGCCACCGTCCCGACGATGACGAGCGCGGCGATGAGGCTGCGCGTGATGATCATCATGATCAGCAGGATGAGGGCCAGCGCGGCGAATCCCACGATCAGCAGGTCGTAGTTGGCGCCCTCTTTGATGTCCTTATACGTGGCCGCCGTGCCGCCGACATAGATCTTGGCGTCGGCCATCGGGGTGCCCTTCAGGGCCTCGTGCGCGGCGTTGACGATCGGGTCGATGTGTGAGATGCCTTGCGGCGTCGCGGGATCGCCGTCATGGGTGACGATCATCCGGGCCGCCTGGCCGTCGGGGGAGAGGAACAGCTTGAGCCCCCGTTTGAAGTCGGGGTTGTTGAACACCTCGGGGGGCAGGTAGAAGCTGTCGTCGTTCTTCGCGGTGTCGAAGGCCTGCCCCAGCGCCGTCGCGTTGTCGATCGCGGCCTGCGTCTGGGCGTTGATGCCGGCCTGGGTGGCGTGGCTCGCCAGCGCCAGCTCGCGGTTGGTCTCCTGGCTGTCGATCTGGGGCGGTATCAGCGCCACCAGTTTCGGCTGCAGCGCGTCGAGCTTGTCCAGGGTGGCCGTGAGGTTCTCAAACTTCTCCGTGAGCTGGTCGACGCCGTCGAGCGCGTCCAGGACCGAGCGGATGGCCCAGCAGGCGGGGATGTCGAAGCAATGCCTCTCCCAATAGAAATAGCTGCGAATCGGCCGGAAGAAGTCGTCGAAGTTGGCGATCTTGTCCCGCAGGTCCCGGATCGTGTCGACCGTGTCGTGAAAGCTCTGCGTCTCGCTGTGGGTGGCGTCGGCCAGCTGCTGCTGCAGGGCGTACTGCTGCTTGAGGATGTTGATGGTCTTCGCCAGCTCGCCGGCCTGCTTGAGCAGGTCGTCCGCTCGATCCCGTTGGTAGGTCAGGTTTTCCTGCTGGGCGGCGCTCTGATTGCTGATCACGAACGCGAGCGAGCTGTGAATGAGCGGGGTTCCCAACGGCCGGGTGATGGTCTGCACCTGCGCGATGCCGGGGACGTGGAACACCGCCTTGGCCACCCGGTCCAGGATGAGCATGTCGGCCGGGTTGCGCATGTCGTGATCCGTTTCGACCATGAGCAATTCGGGCTCCAGGCGGGCGCGGGAGAAGTGCCGCTCGGCCGCGGTGTAACCGATGTTGGCCGGGGCGCTGGCGGGCATATACGGCCGGGTGTCATAGCTCGTCTTGTATCCGGGCAGCGCCAGCAGGCCCACGAGGGCGAGGGCGCACGCGGCGGTGAGCACGGGGGCGGGCCAGCGCACGATGGCGGTGCCGATCCGTCGCCAACCGCGCGTCCGCATAACGCGTTTCGGCTCGAACACGCCCAGGGCAGCACCCAGGGTGAGCACCGCCGGCCCCAGCGTGAGCGAGGCGATGAGCGCGACGACGATGCCGAGAGCGGCTGGGATGCCCAGGCTTTGGAAGTAGGGCAACCGGGTGAAGCTCAGACAGAAGACCGCGCCGGCCACGGTCAGCCCCGAGCCCAGGACAATATGGGCCGTTCCGCGGTACATGGTGTGGTAGGCGGTTTCCTTGTCCTCGCCGGTCCCGCGCGCCTCCTGATAGCGGCCGACGAAAAATATCGCGTAGTCCGTGCCGGCGGCGATCACCAGCAAAGTGAGGATGTTCGTCGCGTACGTGGACAACCCGATGATGCCGGCGTTGCCAAGGAAGGCGACGATTCCCCGGGCGGCGGACATTTCGATGAGGACGGTGAAAAGCACGAGCAGCATCGTGAAGACGGAACGGTAGACGAACAGCAACATCACCGCGATCACCCCGACGGTGATCGCCGTGACCTTCGCGGTGCCCTTGCTGCCGACGTCGAACTGATCGGAGATCAGCGGCGCCGCGCCGGTCACGTAGACCTTGACGCCGGGCGGGGGCTGCATGTGCTCGATAATGTCGCGGACGGCGCCGACGCCCTCGTTGGCCAGCGCCGAGCCCTGGTTACCGGCCAGGAACAGCTGAACATAGGCCGCCTTGCCGTCGTTGCTCTGCGACCCCGCCGCGGTCAGGGTGTCGCCCCAGAAGTCTTGAACGTGCTCGACGTGCTTCTTGTCCTGCTCGAGCTTGCGGATCATCGCGTCGTAGAACTTGTGCGCTTCCGCGCCGAGCGGCTTGTCGCCTTCCAGGACGATCATCGCCTGGCTGTCGGTGTCGAATTCCTGAAACTTCTGGCCGATGCGCTTGATCGCCTTCAGCGACGGCGCGTCGGGGGAGTTCAGCGCCACATTATGGGTCTTTCCCACCTCTTCCAGCTGCGGCACCGCGATGTTGGTGATCGCGGCGAGCGCGATCCAGAACAGCAGGATCGGCAGCGCGAGCCGGCGGATGATGTGCGGCACGCGGGGCCGTCTCTCTTCGTGGTTGCTCATCCCGACTTATCCAGGCAGAAGGTATAGGCGTCGACTTGGTTCACTGTGCGTTCGTCCTTGACCTCACCGTTGACGGTGATCCGGCAGCCGAGGGTGTCCCCGGTGCCTTGCGCCACCACGTTGCCGATCACTGCGGGCTCGGTCGAGGTGATGGTGTACGACCAGGGGAGTGGCGCGTTCTTGACTTGCTGCGGTTGAGCGTTGACATCCAGGTAGTTGATGGTCGCCACCGCGCCCGGCGCGCCGAAGACCTCGAGGACCACCTTTTTGGGGTTGAACGGGACGATTTCTTGGGCCAGGCCGCTGTTGGCCGAGACGTTGGAGTGGGAGCCGAAGATTCCGTGCAGGCGGTAGATGGCGAACCCCGTGAGCGCGATTACGAGCACCGCGACGAGCGGAATCCATCCCCGTCTGACGAGGGACATGATCGAAATCCCTTTCACCCGTTGGATATTCGATGCGCGGGCGCGACGGTCACGCGGCTCTTGCGAGCGTGGCCGTCGGATACGACCCTACGGTACTGACCAGTACTGCACAAGAGACGTGACCGTACACTTTGTATCAATTTTCCTGATATCCCCCGGATCGGGTGAGTCCCGGCAGGATGAAGCCGTCGACCAGGGCTTGCACCGTGCGACGGTCGGGTGCCTGCCCGGGGATGATCGAGCGGAATATCAGGTAGCCGGGCAACAGGTCCCACAGCTCGTCGGCGACCGCGCCCTCGGATATCTCGCCGCGGTCGATCGCCCGCCGCAGCACGTGCTGCAGCAGCGCCTTGCGCTGATCGAGGAACTGGTGCTGCAACGCATCGCCCAGGGCGGGATGGCGCGACGCCTCCACGAGCACCGCGCGGATGGTGCTGGCGAGCTGGGGGCCCTGCTGACAGATCTTGTCCCCGATATGCAGCAAATCGCCCCGCAACGTGCCGGTTTCCGGCGGGACCGCGATCTGGCAGATGCCCTCGATGAAGGCGGCCAACACCAATTCGGCCTTCGAGGGCCAGCGCCGGTACACCGTTGCCTTGCTGGCCCGGGCCTCACTGGCCACGGCGTCCACCGTCAACCCGTCGTAACCGTGCTCCTGCAAGAGCCGCAAGGTCACCGCCAGCAGTTCGGCCTCTCGCGGCGACCACGGTGACGACACCGCGTACGGGTCTGCAATCTGGGTCATAGCGCCACCTTAAATCCGCCCCGCCCAAACAGCGGAGTAAGAGACACACGACGCGACACGCCGGGGAAGCGTCGGTGGTCGGTCATACACTGGCGTCCCTATGAGCGGTTCATTTTCCGGGTCCTTCGTGCACCTGCATAACCACACCGAGTACTCGATGCTGGACGGTGCCGCGAAGATCGCGCCGATGCTCGCCGAGGTCGAGCGGCTGCAGATGCCCGCGGTCGGGATGACCGACCACGGCAACATGTTTGGCGCCAGCGAGTTCTACAACGAGGCGACCAGGGCCGGGATCAAGCCCATCATCGGTGTCGAGGCGTACATCGCGCCCGGTTCCCGCTTCGACACCCGCCGCGTCACCTGGGGCGATCCCAGCCAGAAGGCCGACGACGTCTCCGGCAGCGGCTCCTACACGCACCTGACCATGCTGGCCGAGAACGCCGCCGGCCTGCGCAACCTGTTCAAGCTGTCCTCGCTGGCCTCCTTCGAGGGTCAGTTGAGCAAATGGTCGCGCATGGACGCCGAGCTGATCGCCGAACACGCCGAGGGCATCATCATCACCACCGGCTGTCCGTCCGGGGAGGTGCAGACGCGGCTACGGCTGGGACACGACCGCGAGGCGCTGGAGTCGGCCGCCAAGTGGCGCGAGATCGTCGGGCCGGACAACTACTTCCTCGAGCTGATGGACCACGGGCTGACCATCGAGCGGCGGGTCCGCGAGGGCCTGCTCGAGATCGGCCGGGCGCTCAACATTCGCCCGCTGGCCACCAACGACTGCCACTATGTCACCCGCGACGCCGCCCACAACCACGAGGCGCTGCTGTGCGTGCAGACGGGCAAGACGCTGTCGGATCCCAACCGCTTCAAGTTCGACGGCGACGGCTACTACCTGAAGTCGGCCGCCGAGATGCGCCAGATCTGGGACGACGAGGTGCCCGGCGCCTGCGACTCGACGCTGTTGATCGCCGAGCGGGTGCAGTCCTACGCGGAGGTGTGGGCGCCGCGCGACCGGATGCCGGTCTTCCCGGTGCCCGACGGGCACGACCAGGCGTCCTGGCTGCGCCACGAGGTGGACGCCGGGCTGGCCCGGCGGTTTCCCGCGGGCCCGCCCGAGGGCTATGAGCAGCGGGCGGCCTACGAGATCGGGGTCATCTGCGACAAGGGCTTCCCGTCCTACTTCCTGATCGTCGCCGACCTGATCAACTACGCGCGGTCGGTGGGCATCCGGGTCGGGCCCGGCCGCGGTTCGGCCGCCGGATCCCTGGTGGCCTACGCGCTGGGCATCACCGACATCGACCCGATCCCGCACGGGCTGCTCTTCGAGCGGTTCCTCAACCCCGAGCGCACGTCGATGCCCGACATCGACATCGACTTCGACGACCGTCGCCGCGGTGAGATGGTGCGCTACGCCGCCGACAAGTGGGGCTCGGACCGGGTGGCCCAGGTCATCACCTTCGGCACCATCAAAACCAAAGCGGCGCTGAAGGATTCGGCGCGGATCCACTACGGCCAGCCGGGCTTCGCCATCGCGGACCGGATCACCAAGGCGCTGCCGCCGGCGATCATGGCCAAGGACATCCCGCTGTCGGGCATCACCGACCCGAACCACGAGCGCTACAAGGAGGCCGCCGAGGTCCGCGGCCTGATCGAAACCGACCCCGACGTCCGCACCATCTACCAGACCGCGCGCGGCCTGGAGGGCCTGATCCGTAACGCGGGCGTGCACGCCTGCGCGGTGATCATGAGCAGCGAGCCGCTGACGGAGGCGATCCCGCTGTGGAAGCGGCCGCAGGACGGCGCCATCATCACCGGCTGGGACTACCCGTCCTGCGAGGCCATCGGCCTGCTGAAGATGGACTTCCTGGGGCTGCGCAACCTGACGATCATCGGCGACGCGATCGAGAATATCAAGGCCAACAAGGGAATTGATCTCGACCTGGAGTCGGTGCCGCTGGACGACAAGGCCACCTACGAGCTGCTGGGCCGCGGCGACACGCTCGGGGTGTTCCAGCTCGACGGCGGGCCCATGCGCGACCTGCTGCGCCGCATGCAGCCGACCGGCTTCGAAGACGTCGTCGCCGTCATCGCGCTGTACCGGCCGGGCCCGATGGGCATGAACGCCCACAACGACTACGCCGACCGCAAGAACGGGCGCCAGGCGATCAAACCCATCCACCCCGAGCTCGAGGAACCGCTGCGCGAGATCCTCGCCGAGACCTACGGCCTGATCGTGTATCAGGAGCAGATCATGCGCATCGCGCAGAAGGTGGCCAGCTACTCGCTCGCCCGAGCCGACATCCTGCGCAAGGCGATGGGCAAGAAGAAGCGCGAGGTCCTGGAGAAGGAGTTCGAGGGTTTCTCCGACGGCATGAAGGCCAACGGCTTCTCCGCGGGTGCCATCAAGGCGTTGTGGGACACCATCCTTCCGTTCGCCGACTATGCGTTCAACAAGTCGCACGCCGCGGGCTACGGCATGGTCTCCTACTGGACGGCCTACCTCAAAGCCAACTATCCGGCCGAGTACATGGCCGGGCTGCTGACGTCGGTCGGCGACGACAAGGACAAGGCGGCCGTCTATCTCGCCGACTGCCGCAAGCTGGGCATCACGGTGCTGCCGCCGGACGTCAACGAGTCCGGGCTGAACTTCGCGTCGGTGGGCGCCGACATCCGCTACGGGCTGGGCGCGGTGCGCAACGTGGGCGCCAACGTGGTGAGCTCGCTGATCAGCACCCGCGGCGAGAAGGGCAAGTTCACCGACTTCTCGGACTACCTCAACAAGATCGACGTCTCGGCGTGCAACAAGAAGGTCACCGAGTCGCTGATCAAGGCCGGCGCGTTCGATTCGCTCGGCCACGCCCGCAAGGGCCTGTTCCTGGTCCACACCGACGCCGTCGACTCCGTGCTGGGCACCAAGAAGGCCGAGGCGATGGGCCAGTTCGACCTGTTCGGCGGCGGCGAGGCCGGCACCACCGACTCGGTGTTCACCATCAAGGTGCCCGACGACGAGTGGGAGGACAAGCACAAGCTGGCTCTCGAGCGGGAGATGCTGGGGCTGTACGTGTCCGGGCATCCGCTCAACCGGGTGGCGCATCTGCTGGCCGCGCAGGTCGACACCGCGATCCCGGCGATCCTCGACGGCGACGTCCCCAACGACACCCAGGTGCGGGTGGGCGGCATCCTGGCTTCGGTGAACCGGCGGGTCAACAAGAACGGAATGCCCTGGGCCTCGGCGCAATTGGAGGACCTCACCGGTGGCATCGAGGTGATGTTCTTCCCGCACGCGTACTCCACGTACGGCGCCGAGATCGTCGACGACGCCGTGGTGTTGATCAACGCCAAGGTCGCGATCCGCGACGACCGGATCGCGCTGATCGCCAACGAGCTTGTGGTGCCGGACTTTTCCAACGCCCAGCCGGACCGGCCGCTGGCGGTCAGCATGCCGACGCGCCAGTGCACCTTCGACAAGGTCAGCGCGCTCAAGCAGGTGCTGGCCCGTCACCCCGGGACGTCGCAGGTGCACCTGCGGCTGATCAGCGGGGACCGGATCACCACGCTCGAACTGGACGCATCACTGCGGGTGACGCCGTCGCCGGCCCTGATGGGCGACCTCAAGGAGCTGCTGGGTCCGGGCTGCCTGGGCGTTTAGCGGGTCGCCGCAATCGACCATTTCAACTAGGGCCATTCGTGCCGTTAAGCCCTATTGTTAGCGAATCGGGTGGGTGTACTGGTGTACTCGAGAACTAGGGGCCCGAATGGCGGCGGCAGCATCCACGTGCGCGACGTGCGAAATCGAACTTCGCGAGGGGGCCCGTTTCTGCGACAGCTGCGGTTCGCCGATAACGCCGCAGCAATCCGCGGAGTACAAGCAGGTGACGGTGTTATTCGCCGACGTGGTGGGTTCGATGGACATCGCAGAGGCCGTCGGTGCCGAGCGCTTGCGCGAGATCATGGCGGACCTGTTCGACCGCTGCGCCGCGATCGTTGACCGTTACGCCGGAACCGTGGACAAATTCACCGGCGACGGCATCATGGCCGTTTTCGGGGCACCGATCGCGCTGGAGGATCACGCATTGTGCTCCTGCCTGGCAGCCCTGGATATTCAGGAGGCGGTGCAAGAGCTGGCCGGGCAGGTGCAGCGCCGAGACGGCATCCACCTTCAATTGCGGGTGGGGCTGAACTCGGGTGAGGTTATTGCCGGCGATGTCGGCTCGAACCCGTGGAATTACACGGCCGTCGGTGTTCAGGTCGGCATGGCCCAGCGGATGGAATCGGTGGCGCCGCCCGGCGGAGTCATGCTCAGCGAGTCGACCGCGCGCCTCGTCGACGACGTCGCCGCGCTTGGCACCCCCGAAAATGTTCTCCTCAAGGGCGTGGAGGACCCGGTGGTCGCCTGGCCCTTGCTGTCCATGCGGACGGGGCGCTTTCATTACAGCCGGCGGGTGTCGAAGCTGGTTGGGCGCACTTGGGAGCTCGCCACCTTGACGGCGTTGCTTGATCGGTCGGCGGCGGGCCGTGGCTGTGTGGTGGGCGTGGTCGGTCCCGTCGGGATCGGCAAGAGCCGCGTTGTCGACGAGATTGTGGCCGTAGCGATCCCCCGTTTGATTCGGGTTTTCTCGACATACTGCGAATCCCACACCGGCGAAGTCCCCTTCCTGGTGGTGGAGCGGCTGATGCGGGCGGCGTTTGGGGTGGAAGACATGAGTGACGACCAGGCCAGGGCGCTGCTGCGCGAGAGAGTGCCCGCCGCCGATCAAGCGGATCAGGTGCTCCTCGAGGACACCCTGGGAATTCGCGACCCCGACGACGAACTGCCCGATATCGCCCCCGACGCCCGGCGGCGGCGTCTGACGGCGCTGGTCTGCGATGCGGCCCTCGCCAGCACGGCGCCCACCGTCTATGTCATCGAAGACGCTCACTGGATCGATCCGTCCAGCGAAACACTGTTGGCCGACTTCATCAGCATCGTCCCTCGGACCCATTCGTTGGTGCTGATCACCTATCGTCCCGAGTACACCGGCGCGCTGAGTCAGCTGGCTGGCGCACAGAGGATTTCCCTTACGCCGCTTAGTTTTTCGGACACCAAAGCGCTGGTCGCCCAGCTGCTGGGTACCGACCCGTCGGTTGCCGGGCTGGTCGAGCGGATCGCCGAGCGCGCGGCCGGCAACCCGTTTTTCGTCGAGGAAATCGTGCGCGACTTGACCGATCGAAATGTGCTCCAAGGCGCCCCCGGCGCATACCTGAACGCAAGTGGATCAACCGATGTCGCCGTCCCGGCCACGCTTCAGGCAGCCATCGCCGCGCGCATCGACCGACTCGACGGCGCGACCAAAGCGACATTGAACGCGGCGGCAGTGATCGGTGTCCGCTTCCGCGCCGACCTGCTGGCTGCGCTGGCGGATTGCTCGACGTTGGACCACCTGGTGCACGCCCAGCTGATCGAGCAGGTGAATTTCACGCCGGTCGCGGAGTACGCATTCCGCCAGCCGCTGATCCAGACGGTGGCCTATCGATCACAGCTCAAGGCTGGTCGCGCAGCGCTGCATACGCGGCTGGCGGCAGCGCTTGCGGAGCGCGACCCCGGATCGGCGGACGAGAACGCGGCGCTGATCGCCGAACATCTGGAGGCGGCCGGTGACCTGGCGGCAGCGTTCGGGTGGCACATGCGGGCCGGGACGTGGTTGACGCGACGCGACATCCGTGCCGCGCGCATGAGCTGGCAACGCGCGTGTCATGTTGCCGACCGGCTGCCGGGCGACCAGCCGGGGCGCGCCGCAATGCAAATCGCGCCGCGCGCGCTGCTTTGCCTCAGCGCTTGGCGGTTCGGCGGCCGTGTGGACGACACCATCTTCGACGAATTGCACGAGCTGGCGACCGCCGCCGATGACAAAGCCTCGCTCGCCATGGGTATGGCCGGACAGATCATGGCACTCAACACCTACGGTCGCTACCGCCAAGCCGCGGCAATGGTGACGGAATTTGTGAATCTTCTTGATTCGCTGGGCGATCCGGTTCTCTCCGTCACTTTGCGTCCAGGTGCCCTCACCGCGAAGTTCGGGGCCGGTGAGCTCGCCGAGGTGGTGCGTTTGGCCGACAGGATCATCGACGAGGCCCGCGCGGATCCGCAGAACGCGGACACCATCGTCGGGTCGTCCTTGGGAATCGCCACAATGATGCGCGCGGCCGCCCGGATGTGCTGGGGCGCCCCGAATTGGCGGCAGGAGGTCGACCGTGCGGTCGCTCTGGGTGACGAGATCGAACCCGGTACGCGTTCGATCATGCTCCTGCACATCTACGGCATCGGGGTAGTAAACGGGCTCCTGGTTCCCGACGCGGCGATGCTGAGCGCATCGCAACAAGCCCTTCGCGCTGCCGAGGAGCGGGGCGACCAATTCGCGTTGGCGTGGGCCAGGTTTCTGCGCGGCCTCATCCTGGTGCAACTCGACGACGCGCACCGCGTCCAAGGTTTCGATCTCCTTGCCCAATCCCAGGTGACCGGCTCACAGGACCGGCTCAATCAGGCGGCTCTGCAGCAGCTCAAGGTCGAGCGCGCCAAGGAGCAGGCACGTGCCGGTGACCTCGACAATGCGATAGCGCAGCTGCGGGCGGTTGTGGAGGCGCATTCCGCAACCGACCCGACGACGTTCCACGCGGCCGCCACTGCCGCTTTCGTGGAAACGCTGCTGCAACGCGGCCGGCCAGAGGATCTGGATGAGGCTGCCGGAGCGGTCGAACGGCTGGGCGCCCTGCCGACCGAACCCGGATTTGTATTGTTCGACGTTGCGCTGCTGCGGTTGCGGGCATTGCTGGCGCGGGCTCGCGGTGAAGACGCCGCGCATCACGACTTCGCCGAGCGCTACCGGGCGATGTCATCATCCTTCGGCTTCGAAGGACACATGGCGGCGGCGCAGGTCCTCCGGGAGCAAAACGCGTAGTTGCAAAGACGCGCTCCGCGCGCGAGTTGCTAGGCCGGCAGCTGCTGCGCCGCCTGGTGGTCGTGGGTCGGGATGATCGTCACTGCGTGCCGCGCCAGGTGCAGCCGGTGCAGCGTCCGGAAGGTCTGGTCGCGGTCCACGTCGACCAAAGCCCCTGGGTAGCTGGACTTTTGGCGGACCTTCTCGATCTGCAGCCGGTGCCAGGCGGCGTCGCCGGCGATCAGGATCCAGCCGCGGGCGGTGTGGGCGAGCACCCCGACGCTGCCCGGGGTGTGGCCGGCCAGGTCCACCAGCAGGACGGAGCCGTCGCCGAAGAGGTCGTGGCTTGCGGTGAAGGTCAGCACCGCCGGACCGTCCAGGTCGTATTCGGTGAGGGTCCGATCGCGCAGCGAATCGCGGACACCGCCCACGGGCGCCACCGGGCCGGCACCGATCCACTCGTTTTCCTTGCGGTGCAAGAGCACCGGCAGCTCGGGCAGGTCCAGCAGTCCCGACACGTGATCCCAGTGCGCGTGGGTGGGCAGGGCGAAATCCAACCGCGGCGTTTCCGGCAGCCGCGCCAATGCCGCGACGGTGGGGATGGTGTCCGCGGGGGGCCGGACCACGCCACGCAGCACCGCGGGCAGTTGGGCGATCGCCCGCCGATCGACGTCGGTGCACACGGCGGGGTCGACGATGAATGTGGCGTCCGGGTGCGTGACGATGAACGACGTCAGTGAGTTCTCCACGCGCGCAGGGCGGAACGTGCCCTCAACGATGGCGGCCGTCGGCACCGAGCGGGGCACCTGCGGCAGCGCGGTCACCGCGACGGTGCCGCGCGGATCGGGCAATCCGGCGTCGGCGATGCTGCGGATGAGCCGCCCGTCCAGCCGCCGGGGCCACACCAGACCGCGAACGAGTCCGGTTGCCGCGCCGCAGCATTGGAGGATGGTGGGGGAGCGGACGGGGTCGGGCAGTCCGGCCTTGGTCGCGGTCATGGCAGCTCCACCCGCACGATGGCGCTGTCGGCCCAGACGCGACGGTCGCGGGCGCGCCGCAGCTTTTCGCCGACACACAAGTCCCCGTGGACGTTGGTCACGCCCGGAACCTTGATCAGCGGCACGATGTTCCACTGCCAGCCATAGCGCCGGTGCAGCAGGCGGTTGGCCCGCTCGGCGTCGGCGCCGGACAGGATCGTCGCTCGGCCCGCCAGCGTCGTGGCGCCCGGGCGCACCCGCCCCCGGTAGTCGCAGGCGGCCAGTTCGACATCGCGACGCGCCGCCAGCCGCCTGGTCTTCGGCCCCACCTTGGTTCGGAACACCAGCGCGTCGCCGTCGAGGCCGAACCAGATCGGGGTGTCGACCGGGGTGCCGTCGCGGCGAAAGGACCGGAGCAGGGCGTAGCGGGCGTGGCTCAATTCGTCGAGCGCTGGAGTGTGCATGCTCCCAGTCAACGACTTAGAGTTAGCTCTAAGTCAAGCATCGAGTTTCGGGAGGCGGCGATGGCCCAAGGCCTGACGATCGGGGAGGTGGCGCGCCGGTCCGGGGTCGCGGCCACGACGCTGCGGTACTACGAGCAGATCGGCCTGGTTTCGGCGCCGGCGCGGCTGGGCGGCCAGCGCCGCTACGACGATTCGGTGCTCGCGCGGCTCGAGGTGATCCGCCTGTGCAAGTCGGCCGGCTTCGCGCTGGAGGAGATCCAGTTGCTGTTCGCCGACGACGCGCCCGGACGGCCCACCAGCCGGGCGCTGGCCGAGGCCAAGCTGGCGGAGATCGACGCGCAGCTGGAGTCGCTGGCCCGGGCGCGCGCCGTCATCGAGTGGGGGATGCGCTGCACGTGTCCGTCGATCGACGCGTGCACCTGCGGGATTCACACCGCGCCGTCGGTGCCCTACGCCGTCTAGCAACTTGAGGAGCAGCGATGACCCACCCGATCGCCGTGCAGAACTTCTCGCACATCTGCATCGGCGTCTCCGACATCGAGGCGTCCCTGGCGTTCTACACCGCGGTGCTGGGCATGGATGTCGTGTTCGACGTCGAGCTGGCCGGGGCCGGGTTGGAGTCGGTGACCGGCGGGGCGGCGCAACAGGGCCGCATGGTGGGCGGGCTGATCGGCGCCGCCATGGTCGAGCTGCTGTCGTTGGGCGCGGTCCCGGGGTCCCCAAGTGGCCCGCACCTGGGCTACACCAACATGTCGTTCCGGGTCGACGATCTCGACGCGGCCTACGACACCGTCCGGCGCCAGCACCCCGACGTCCGGGCCGAGCCGCCCGTCGACATCGGCGGCGTGCGGATGTTCTTCATCCACGATCCCGACGGCACCCCCGTCGAACTGCTCGAATTGCCGGGCGGCGCGTCGAGCACGGTGCAGCTCTGGCGACCGGATGCCCGGTGATGTGTTCCGCGCCACAACCCGCCGACGTACGCTCACCGAATGACGACAACCGAAGGCCCTGCCACCCTCTGTGAGGCGTTCCAGCGCACCGCGTCGATCGAGCCGGACGCCGTCGCGCTGCGGACTCCCGGCGGCACCCAGACGCTGACCTGGCGCGAGCTCGCGGAGCAGGTGCGCAAGGTCGCCGCCGGCCTGGTGGGGCTCGGGGTGGGGCGGGGCGACACGGTGTCGCTGATGATGGCCAACCGGATCGAGTTCTACCCGTTGGAGATCGGCGCCCAACACGTTGGTGCCGTTTCGTTTTCGGTTTACAACACGCTGCCCGCCGAGCAGCTGACCTACCTGTTCGAGAACGCCGGCACCAAGGTTGCGATCTGCGAGGAGCAGTACGTCGACCGCATTCGCGCCAGCGGCGCGTCGATCGAGCACATCGTCTGCATCGACGGCTCGCCGCCGGGCACCATCTCGGTCGACGACCTCTATGCCGCCGCGCCCGCGGACTTCGACTTCGAATCCGCCTGGCGGGCGGTGCAACCCGAGGACGTCGCCACCCTCATCTACACGTCCGGGACCACCGGGAACCCCAAGGGCGTGGAGATGACGCATGCCAATCTGCTGTTCGAGATGTTCGCCCTCAACTCGGTCCTGCCGGCCCAGTTCGGTGACCGGGGCACGTCGTTCCTGCCGACGGCGCACATCGCCGACCGGGTGATGGCGCTCTACGGCCTGGAGGTGTTCGGCACCCAGGTCACGGTGGTCTCGGACGCGCGCGCCATCGCCGCCGCGCTGCCCGACGTGCGGCCGACGGTGTGGGGGGCGGTGCCGCGGGTGTGGGAAAAGCTGAAGGCCGCAATCGAATTCGCCGTGACTCACGAGGAGGACGAGGTCAAGCGGCAGGCGCTGCAGTGGGCGATGTCGGTGGCCGCCCGGCGCGCCGCGGCCCTGGTCGCCGGCGAGGAGATGTCGGAGGAGCTGGCCGCCGAGTGGGCCAAGGCAGACGAACTGGTGTTGTCGAAGCTGCGGGAGCGACTCGGCTTCGGCGAACTGCGCTGGGCGGTCTCCGGTGCGGCGCCGATTCCCATCGAGACGCTGGCCTTCTTCCTCAGCATCGGCATCCCGATCGCCGAGGTCTGGGGCATGTCGGAGCTGAGTTGCGTGGCGACCGTGAGCCATCCGGGCCAAGCCCGCCTCGGCACCGTCGGCAAGTTGCTGCCCGGTCTGGAGGGCAAGATCGCCGACGACGGCGAGTTGCTGGTCCGCGGTCCGCTGGTGATGAAGGGCTACCGCAGGGAACCCGCCAAGACCGCCGAGGCGATCGACGAGGACGGCTGGCTGCACACCGGCGACATCTTCGAGGCCGACGCCGAGGGCTATCTGCGGGTGGTGGACCGCAAGAAGGAGCTGATCATCAACGCGGCCGGAAAGAACATGTCGCCGGCCAACATTGAGAACACCGTCCTGGCCGCCTGCCCGATGGTCGGCGTGATGATCACGATCGGCGACGGCCGGCCGTACAACGCCGCCCTGATGGTCTTCGACGCCGACTCGGTCGGCCCCTTCGCGAGCCAGCACGGGCTGGCGGAATCGTCTCCGGCGGCCCTGGCGAGCCACCCTGACGTCATCGCTCAGATCGCCGCGGGTGTGGCCGAGGGCAACGCCAAACTGTCTCGGGTCGAGCAGATCAAGCGCTTCCGGGTGTTGCCCACCGTGTGGGAGCCGGGCGGGGACGAGATCACGCTCACGATGAAGCTCAAGCGCAAGCCGATCATGGCGAAGTACGCGGCCGAGATCGAGGAACTGTATTCTCCCGACCTTCATCCCGACGTCCACGAGCCTGCCGAAGCCGCGACGGTGCAGCCGGCGTGAGCGGGGGACCGGTGGTGTCGGCGCGCGAAATGGGTCGTACGGGGGTGCGAAAGCTGCTGCAGCGCAGCGGGATTGTCGACGAGTCGACGACGCCGTTGCCGACCGATCCCGACGAGGTGGTCGAGCTGCTGGCGGCCCCGTGGTACAACGAGCGGCTGGCCAAGCTGGCCGAAGAGCTCGGGCGCGATCGCGACGACGTGCGCGCCGAGGCGGCCGGCTACCTGCGTGAGATGGCGCCGTCCCTCGACGAGCGGGCGGTCAGGGCCTGGCGCAGCTTCAGTTGCTGGCTGATGCGGGCCTACGACATCCTCGTCGACGAGGATCAGATCGCCCAGCTGCGCAAGCTGGACCGCAAAGCGACTCTGGCGTTTGCCTTTTCGCATCGCTCCTACCTGGACGGGCTGCTGCTGCCCGAGTCGATCCAGGCCAACCGGCTCTCGCCCGCGCTCACCTTCGGCGGCGCGAACCTGAACTTCTTCCCGATGGGCGCCTGGGCCAAGCGCACGGGCACGATCTTCATCCGCCGTCAAACCAAGGACATTCCGGTGTACCGGTTCGTGTTGCGCGCCTACGCCGCACAGCTGGTGCAAAACCACGCCAACCTGACCTGGTCGATCGAAGGGGGCCGCACCCGGACCGGCAAGCTGCGACCTCCCGTGTACGGCATCCTGCGCTACATCAGCGACGCCGTCGACGAAATCGACGGCCCCGAGGTCTATTTGGTGCCGACCTCGATCGTCTACGACCAGTTGCACGAGGTGGAGGCGATGACCGCCGAAGCCTACGGTGCGGCGAAACGGCCGGAGGACTTCCGGTTCCTGGTCCGGCTGGCGCGACAGCAGGGCGAGCGGCTCGGGCGCGCCTACCTGGACTTCGGCGAACCGCTGCCGCTGCGCAAGCGCCTGGAGGAGTTGCGCGCCTTGGACACCTCGGCGTCCGGGACCGGCACCGAAATCGAGCGGATCGCACTGGACGTCGAGCACCGGATCAACCGCGCGACCCCCGTCACCCCCACCGCGGTGGTCAGCCTCGCGCTGCTGGGCGCGGACCGGTCATTGTCCGTCAGCGAGGTGCTGGCCACCGTGCGTCCGCTGGCGAGCTACATCGCAGCGCGGAACTGGACAGTGGCCGGCGCCGCCGACCTGACGAACCGCTCGACGATCCGCTGGACGCTGCACCAGCTCGTCGCCTCGGGCGTGGTGAGCGTCTACGACGCCGGCACCGAACCCGTCTGGGGCATCGGAGCCGACCAGCACCTGGTCGCGGCGTTCTACCGCAACACCGCCATCCACATCCTGGTCGATCGCGCCATCGCCGAGACGGCACTGCTTGCCGCGGTCGAAGACGCCGAGAATTCCGTGGACCGCCTGGTGTTACCGACGACCGTCCGCGACGAGGCGCTGCGCCTGCGCGAGCTGCTGAAGTTCGAGTTCTTGTTCTCGGCGCGGGCCCAGTTCGAGAAGGAACTGGCCGGCGAGGTGCGCCTGATCGGGCGGGTGGAGGACACCAGCAAGGCCGCCCCCGCGGCAGACGTGCGGGGGCTGCTGGAAAAGGCCGACCTGCTGCTGGCGCACCTGGTGCTGCGCCCGTTCCTGGACGCCTACCACATCGTCGCCGACCGGCTGGCCGCCTACGACGACGAATCTTTCGACGAGGACACGTTTCTCACCGAATGTCTCGAGGTGGGCAAGCAGTGGGAACTGCAGCGCCGGATCGCCAACGCCGAGTCGCGGTCGATGGAGCTGTTCAAGACCGCGCTGCGCCTGGCGCGGCACCGCGAGCTGGTGGACGCGTTCGAGGACCCCCAACTCGCCCAGCGACGGCGCGAGTTCGCCGACGAGATCGCCACCGCCGTGCGGCGCGTCAACGCGATCGCGGAGCTCGCGAGGGCCCAGTGAGCCGGTCGGCGCCGAGCCTAGAGTTGGTGACATGCCACTTTCTGGTGAATACGCACCCAGCCCGCTCGATTGGTCCCGGGAACAAGCCGACAAGTACGCCGAATCCGGCGGGACCGAAGGCGCCGAGCTCAAGGGCAAGCCCGTCATCCTGCTGACCACCGTCGGGGCCAAGACCGGCAAGATCCGCAAGACCCCGCTGATGCGCGTCGAGCACAACGGCGAGTACGCCGTCGTCGCCTCGCTCGGCGGGGCCCCGAAGCACCCCGTCTGGTACTACAACATCAAGAAGAACCCGCGCGTCGAGCTGCAGGACGGCGCCGTCACCCGCGATTACGACGCCCGCGAGGTGTTCGGCGACGAGAAGGCCGCCTGGTGGGAGCGTGCCGTGCAGGCGTGGCCGGACTACGCCGAGTACCAGAAGAAGACCGACCGTCAGATCCCGGTGTTCGTGCTGAGCCCAGTCGGCTGAACGCGGCATGGGACCATTGATCGGTGTCCGCTGAACTGAGCCAGACCCCGCGTGAGTCGCCGCTGTGCGCGGCAGACATCGATGCGGCGGCCCAGCGGATCGCCCCCGTGGTCACGCCCACCCCGCTGCAGCTGAGCGATCGGCTGTCGGCGATCACCGGCGCGCAGGTCTTCCTCAAGCGCGAAGACCTTCAGGTGGTGCGCTCCTACAAGCTGCGCGGCGCGTACAACCTGCTGGTGCAGCTCTCCCAGGAAGAGCTGGCCGCGGGCGTCGTGTGCTCGTCGGCGGGCAACCACGCGCAGGGGTTCGCCTACGCCTGCCGCGCGCTCGGCGTGCACGGCCGCGTCTATGTGCCGGCCAAGACGCCCAAACAAAAGCGCGACCGGATCCGCTACCACGGCGGGGACTTCATCGAGCTGATCGTGGGCGGGTCGACCTACGACCTCGCCGCCGAGGCGGCGCTCGACGACGTCCAACGCACCGGCGCCACGCTGGTGCCGCCCTACGACGACCCGCGCACCATGGCCGGGCAGGGCACCATCGCCCTGGAGCTGCTCGATCAACTCGAGGTGGAGCCGGACCTGGTCGTCGTCCCGGTGGGCGGCGGCGGCTGCATCTCCGGCATCACCACCTACCTGGCCGAACGGACGACGAACACCGCGGTGCTCGGCGTCGAGCCCGCCGGCGCCGCGGCCATGATGGCGGCGCTGGCCGCCGGTGAGCCGGTGACGCTCGACCACGTCGACCAGTTCGTCGACGGCGCCGCGGTGAAACGGGCCGGGACGCTGACCTATGCGGCGCTGGCCGCCGCCGGCGACATGGTGTCGATCACCACGGTCGACGAGGGCGCGGTGTGCACCGCGATGCTGGACCTGTATCAGAACGAGGGCATCATCGCCGAGCCGGCGGGTGCGCTGGCGGTCGCCGGGCTGCTGGAGGCGAACGTCGAGCCCGGGTCCACGGTGGTGTGCCTCATCTCGGGCGGCAACAACGACGTGTCGCGCTACGGCGAGGTGCTGGAGCGCTCGCTGGTGCATCTCGGTCTCAAGCACTACTTCCTGGTGGACTTCCCGCAGGAGCCGGGCGCCCTGCGCCGGTTCCTCGACGAGGTGCTCGGGCCCAACGACGACATCACCCTGTTCGAGTACGTGAAGCGCAACAACCGGGAAACCGGTGAGGCGCTGGTCGGGATCGAGCTGGGCTCGGCCGCGGGCCTGGACGGGCTGATGGCGCGGATGCGGGCGACGGAAATCCACGTCGAGGCCCTCGAGCCCGGTTCGCCGGCCTACCGCTACCTCCTGTAGCCGCTTTGCTTTCGCGCCGCGAGGGTGCGCATTTGTACACGGTTTACGGCGTGTCGCCGTACGGACACGCGCCCTCGCGGGATGCGGCGAGGTACGACGGCGTCGGCGTGCCGGGTACCAGGTCGTCGGCCGGCACCGGGGTTCCGGCCGTCAGGCTCAGCGGCACCACGCCGGCCCAGTGCGGCAACACACTGTCCTCCGGATCGTCGACCGGGCCGCCGGCGCGCACCTTGGCCGAGACCTCGGCCAGGTCCAGCGCGAGCACCCCGGTCGCGGCGAGTTCGCGCGCGTTGGGATTGCGGCAGTCGTCCGCGCGGCCGGGCCGGATGTGGTCGAGCAGGCCGCGCAGCGCGCGCAGCTTCTCCGCGGGATCGTCGACCACCCGAGCGGCGCCCAGCACGACCACCGAGCGGAAGTTCACCGAATGATGCATGGCCGATCGGGCCAGCACCAGCCCGTCGACGAGCGTTACGGTGACGCAGACCGGCAGGCCATCCGGCGCCGCCTTGGCGGCCAGGAGCGGGCCGCCGCCGGTGGAACCGTGCAGGTAGAGGGTCTCGCCGAGGCGAGCATGAGTCGTCGGCAATACCACCGGCCCACCGGCGCCCTGGTAGCCGAGGTGACAGATCAGGGCCTCGTCCAGGATCGCGTGGACGGTGGGTCGGTCGTAGCGCGCGCGTTCGCGATACCGGGTGGGCGTGGTTCTTGGTGTTTGGCGATATGCGGTGTCCAAGGGATTGCCTTTAATTTCGTACTAATACATAATTACTCTCGTGCCAGTACAATATATGGGGACGGGCGCCCAGTCCATAGCCGCCAACGTCGAGGAGGCCATCTCCCACGGCGCGCTGGCGCCGGGGGACGCGCTGCCGCCGATCCGCGACCTGGCGGGCCGACTCGGCGTGAACCCCAACACCGTGGCCGCGGCCTACCGCCTGCTGCGTGATCGCGGTGCCATCGAGACCGCGGGGCGCCGTGGCACCCGGGTGCGGCACCGCCCCGCGACGACGCCACGTTCGCGGCTGGGGCTCGACGTGCCCGACGGCGTGCGCGACCTGTCGAGCGGGAACCCCGACCCGGCGCTGCTGCCGATCGCCTTCGCGCGGGTCCCGCGCCCCAGGCCGCTGGTCTACGGTGAGCCGGCGATGTCACCCGCCTTGGTCGATCACGCCCGCGCGGCGTTCGCCGCGGACGGCGTCCCGGCCGATCACCTGGCGGTGACGAGCGGCGCGCTGGACGGCATCGAGCGCGCGCTGACCGCGCACCTGCGCCCGGGTGACCGGGTGGCGGTGGAGGACCCGGGATGGGCCAACCTGTTGGATCTGCTTGCTGCCCTGGGTCTTTCGGCGGAGCCGGTACGAGTCGACGACGACGGCCCGCTGGTCGCCGACCTGGCCCGGGCCCTCGGGCGCGGGGTGCGGGCGGTGGTCGTCACCTCCCGCGCGCACAACCCGACCGGTGCGGCGCTGTCCGCGGACCGCGCGGACGCGCTGCGCGGATTGCTGGCCGCGCGCGCAGACGAGGTGCTGCTCATCGAGGACGACCACTGCGCCGGCATCGCCGGGGCGCCCCTGCACACGCTGGCCGGATCGACCGGCCACTGGGCGTTCGTGCGATCGGCGTCCAAGGCCTACGGTCCGGACCTGCGCGTCGCCGTCCTGGCCGGGGATCGCCGCACCGTCGAGCGCGTGCACGGCCGCCTGCGTCTCGGCCCCGGCTGGGTGAGCCACCTGTTGCAGGATCTCGCCGCCGGCCTGTGGTCCGACGACGCGGCGGCGCGCCTCGTCGGCGAGGCCGAGAAACAGTACGCCGCCAACCGGACGCGGCTTCACACCGCGCTGGCCGAGCGCGGCGTCGCCGCCCACGGGCGCTCCGGGCTCAACGTGTGGGTCCCGGTGCCCGACGAGACGGTAGCGATCACCCGGCTGCTCGGCGCGGGTTGGGCCGCGGCGCCGGGGGCGCGGTTCCGGATTCGCACCCCACCCGGGATCCGGGTCACCGTCGCCGATTTGGGCGCGCGCGAGATCGAGCCGCTGGCCGACGCGATCGCCGAGGCGGTGCTGGCTACCGGCCGTCCGAGCGTGTAGGGATGCTGGCGGCGCGGGCGACCTCGCCGTAGGCGGCCGCGAGGTTGGGCAGCGAGGCGTGGGCGTTGCGCCCGCTCGGATTGGGGAGCACCCACAGCTCGGTTCCGGGGTAAGGCGACACTTGGATGCCGGTCCTCGCCAGGCGGTCGCCGAAGGCGTCGCGGTAGGCGGTGACCCCCAGGACGGCGACCACCCGGGGAGAGTACCGCCGGACGGTTTTGTCCAGCCGGTTCCGGCCCTCGATAAACTCCGCGACCGTGAGCTCGTCCGCGCCCGCGGTCGCCCGCTCGACCAGGCTGGTGATGCCGATTCCGAGGTCCAACAAATACTTCCGGTCGGCGGGTGTAAACCCGGCCGAGGCGTCGATCAGATGATCGGTGACGCCGGCACGGAACAGCGCCGGCCAGAACCGATTGCCCCGGGGAGCGAAATGGGCTTGCACGGCAACGCTTCTCAGGCCCGGGTTGATCCCGACGAACAGCAGCCGAACCCGGTCAGAAATCAGGTCGGGCAAGGTCCTGCCCGCGAACCGCTTCAGCTGCTCGCGGGTGAACCGGGCCTCGTCGTGCGGGGCGTCATCCACAACGCAGTATTACAGCCCCTGCGCCGACGGGTCACATTGCAGTGCGCGCCGCCCGCTCAGACCGCGAGCAACCGCTCGAAGAATTCGCGGTAGTGCATCAGCGCCACCCGCAGGTCTTCGGTGGAAGCTTCCTCGCCGCGAGCCCACTGCTCTTCGAGCCGGGAGCGAGCATGCGCGAAGCCACTGGTGAGCTGGTCGACGAGATCCGAGACCAGCACGTCGGCCTTCTGCACGCAGTCCCTGGGATCGTCGACGAACGCCGCCTGCACGCCCGCCCATCGCGCCCGCAGGTCCGCGAGTTCGTCATCGGCGAAGAGGTTTTCCTCCGCTGAGGACTCACGGTGCGCCTCGGATGTGTGGGAAACGTCCGCGGCGGTTTCGCGGCCGCGTCCCGCCTCGGCGTCGACATTCGGGGATCCGCCCGACATCCCCGACGGCGTGCCAGTCAACGGTTGCGACGGTTGCGTCGAAGCCGTCGGCGGGTCGTTCGACACCGGCGACGCCGAGCCCTGGCCCGCCGATGGCGTTGGAACACCAGAAGGTTCGTCGAACGTCTGAGTCGTCTCGGTCGGGTGCTCGTGCGTGGTCATGCGCTTCTCTCCCTTGATGTGTCGTTGTCTGCTGTCTCGCCGAGCAACTTCTCAAACAGCGCCCGGTAGTGGACGAAGGCTTCCCGCTGCTGCTCGGTGCTCACATCACCGCGCTGCTGCGCGAGGTGAATGCCATGCGCGGCGCGGTAGTCGTCGACGATTTGCGGGTGGTCGACCGAAATGTCAGCCGCCCGCTGATCGAAATCATCGATCGGGTAACCCCGTTCGCACATGACCTCCGTCACCAGACGATCGGCGACGCCGACTGCCGTCGCCGGATCGTCGACGAACGTGGTCTGCACCTGCTGCCAGCGGATGTTGAAATCCGATCGGGCCGCCGGCTTCAGGGGAACGATGTTGAGTTTCTCTCGCTTTCGTTCCCGGGCGATCAGTTCTTTCTCGGCGGCCTGTTCGCCTCCGGCCTGCGACACCAGGCGCTCGTATTCTGAGCCGTAGTGCTGCCTGAGTCGCTGCGATTTCCGACGTCTGTTCCCCACGATCGCCGCGACAACCACCACGGCGACCACGACGACGACACAGGCAGCGATCAAAATCCATTGCCAGACGGGCATTTCGCGCTCCTCTCGTACTCATGTCGAATAACCCGGGCGCCGCCGGGGCAAACGCGATTCCGCGGCGGACCCTGCTAGAAGTAGTGCCGGCGGCCGGCGACGGCGTGTCCGGTATGACCGACGATCGCCAGGATGGCGCCGATGACCAGCAGAATGATTCCGATGGTCCACAGGATGGAAATCTTGAGCAGGAACCCCGCGACGAGCAGGACGATGCCGAGAATGATCATGACGAAACCTCTCTCTATGAAGGCTGTTTCCCCCGACGCTGAGTCCAGTCGACCACCCGTAAGGGCGGTAGCAATACACCCCTAGGTAGGTAATGTTCGGGACGTGCCCATCACGGTTGCGCTCGTCGACGACTACGACGTCGTCGTCAAGGGCGTGGCCAACATGCTCGATCCCTACCGCGACCGCGTCGTGATCGCGGAGCTCGACTCCACCATGCCCGTCGAGGACACCGTCGACATCGTCCTGTACGACTCGTTTGCCCAGCCGGAATCCGACCACGAGGAGATCGCCGTCCTGGTGGCCAATCCCCGGGCGCACCGAGTTGTGGTCTACACCTGGAACTTTCATCCAGATCTCGTCGAGAGCGCGCGGCGACAGGGCGCGCACGGGTACCTGTCCAAGACGCTGCCCGCGCGCGAGCTGGTCGCCGCGCTGGAGGCCGTGCATTCCGGCGAGGAGGTCATCAGCGACGTGGCCTTGCGCGCCCGCAGCGCACCCGGCCTGGACTGGCCCGGCCGCGGCGAGGGGCTCAGCGACCGGGAGGCGGAGATTCTGGCGCTGATCACCCAGGGAAAGAGCAATGCCGACGTCGCGCGGTTGACCTACCTGAGCCCCAACACCGTGAAGTCCTACATTCGGACGATCTACCGCAAGCTAGGCGTCGCCAGCCGCACCCAGGCCGTGCTGTGGGGCGTCGACCACGGGTTCACGCCGGATCATCACCGCATCGAGCATTGGCGCGGCGGGCCCTAGGCCAGGGTCGCCGTCAGGTAGCCCGAGTCGCGGCCGAAGGGGCTCAGCTCGTCGTTGGGCAACTGGAACCCGTTGGCGGCGTAGCACTGCTCGGTGGTGCGGATGTCCACTCGCCAACCGTGCCCGGCGAGGTATTCCGCGGCGGTGTTGCGCTCGCCGGTGTAGAACAACTCGGCCAGGTTGATGTTGGAGCCGATGCGGCGCGATCGCTCGGTCAGCCGTTGCGCCCAGTCCGAGGGGACGTTGCGCATGTCCAGGTGCTCGGTCGCGATCCGGCTGCCCGGCGCCGAGAGGGCGGCGATGTTGTCGAACAGGCGGTCCTGGGCGTCGGGCGGCAGGTAGGGGAGCAGGCCCTCGGCGCTCCAGGCCGTCGGCCGTGCCGTGTCCAGCCCGGCCGCCACCAGCGCCGACGGCCAGTCGTCGCGCAGGTCGATGGCGACGGTGCGGCGCTGCGCGGCCGGTTCGGCGCCCAGGCCGGCCAGGGTGCGCGTCTTGAAGTCGATGACCTCGGGTTGGTCGATCTCGTAGACCACCGTGCCGTCCGGCCAGTTCAACCGGTAGGCCCGGGTGTCCAGGCCGGACGCCAGGATGACCGCCTGCCTGATGCCCGAGCCGGTCGCCTGGATGAAGAAGTCGTCGAAGAAGCGGGTACGCACGGCGATCTGCTCTTTCATGGTCCGGCGGCTCAACACCGGATCGTCCTCCGCGGGCCCGATCTCGCCGTCGACCAGCTTGACGAACGTGTCGATGCCGACCGCCCGCACCAGCGGGTCCGCCCACGGGTCGTCGAGCAGCGGATCCGGGCCCTGGGACGCCATGGCGCGCGACGCGGCGACGGCCGTCGCGGTCGCGCCGACGCTGGACGCCAGATCCCAGGTGTCGTTTTCGGTGCGGGTCATCCGCGAACCTCTTTCCACGCAGTCGTTACTTAGGCCGTTTAAGCGATATCCCGACTATACGCACGGTCCGATGTGTACGCTTGGTGTATGTCACGCACCAATATCGACATCGACGACGAGCTCGCCGCCGAGGTGATGCGAAGGTTCGGCCTCTCCACCAAAAAAGCGGCCGTTGACCTCGCTCTGCGGCGGCTGGTTGGTCTGCCGTTGACCCGCGAATTCCTGCTGGGGCTCGAAGGAGTCGGCTGGGATGGCGACCTCGAGGACGTGCGAAGCGAACGGCCCGCCACGTTCTGATGATCCTCGTTGACACGTCGGCCTGGATCGAATACTTCCGCGCTACCGGCTCGGCCGCCGCGGCCGAGGTGCGCCGACTGATCTCCGAGGAGGAGCGTCAAATCGCGATGTGCGAGCCCATCGCGATGGAAATCCTGAGCGGTGCGGCCGACGACAACGCCTACGTGATGCTCGAGCGGCTCGTGAACGGGTTGCCCTCGTTGGGCGTGGATAGCGCGATCGACTTTCGGGCCGCCGCCGACATCTATCGTGCGGCCCGGCGCGCGGGTAAAACGATTCGGAGCATCAACGACTGCCTCATCGCTTCGGTCGCGATCCGCCATGGTGCCCGCATCGTCCACCGCGATGCGGACTTCGATGTCATCGCGCAAATGACCAGCCTCGAGGCCACGTCGGTGCGCTGAGGGCGCTCAGCTCTGCTCGCGCACCGACAGGATCGCGAACGAATGCGCGGGCAGCTTGGCGCTGTCGGCGTCGACCTTCGGCTCGCCCCAGGCGAGCACGAGCTCGCCGGTCACGGGCACGGTCACCGGCTCGGTGCCCAGGTTGCAGGCGATGCGCAATCCGCCGCGGTGCAGCGTGATCCAACGCTCGGCCTCGTCGTATTCGACGACGAGGTGCTGCAGCCACGGGTCGGCCATGTCGGCGTCGTCGCGCCGCAGCGCGATCAGGCCCCGATAGATGCCCAGCAGGCGGGCGTGCTCACCGGCTCCGACCTCGCCCCAATCCAGTTTGGAGCGTTGAAATGTCTCCGGGTCCTGCGGATCGGGGATGTCGTCGGCGTTCCAGCCGTGTTCGGCGAACTCGGCCTTGCGTCCCTCGGCCGTGGCCCGCGCCAGCTCTGGTTCGGGATGCGAGCTGAAGAATTGGAACGGCGTCGACGCCCCCCATTCTTCTCCCATGAAAAGCATTGCGGTGTAGGGCGATCCGAGGACGAGGGCGGCCTTGACCGCCAGCTGGCCGGGGCTCAGGTTCTGCGAGGGGCGATCGCCGAGCGCCCGGTTGCCGACCTGATCATGCGTGCAGGTGTAGGTGACCAGCCGGGTGGCCGGGATGGTCGCGGTGTCCAGCGGTCGCCCGTGGCGGCGGTGGCGGAACGACGAGTAGGTGCCGGCGTGAAAGTAGCCGCGCCGCAACGTCTCCGCCAGGGTGGCGAGCGAACCGAAATCGGCGTAATAGCCCTGCCGCTCGCCGGACACGGCGGTGTGGATGGCGTGGTGGATGTCGTCGGCCCACTGCGCGGTCAGCCCGTAGCCGTTGCGATCGCGCGGAGTGATCAACCGCGGGTCGTTGAGGTCGCTTTCGGCGACGAGCGACAACGGGCGGCCCAGTTGGCGTGACAGCAAGTCGGTTTCGGTCGCGAGCTCCTCGAGGATGTGGATGGCCGTGGTGTCCACCAGCGCGTGGACGGCGTCGAGCCGCAGGCCGTCGGCGTGGAAGTCGCGCATCCAGCGCAGCGCGCAGCCGATGATGTAGCGGCGCACCTCGTCGGAGTCGGCGTCAGCGATGTTGATGCCCTCGCCCCACGGGTTGCTCGCCGACGACAGATAGGGGCCGAAGCGCGGCAGGTAGTTCCCCGACGGGCCGAGATGGTTGAACACCGCGTCGATCAGCACCCCCAGCCCGCGCGCGTGGCAGGCGTCGACGAACCGCACCAGGCCGTCGGGTCCGCCGTAGGGTTCGTGCACGCTGTACCACAGCACGCCGTCGTACCCCCAGCCGTGGGTGCCGGCGAAGGAGTTGACCGGCATCAGCTCGACGAAGTCGACCCCGAGATCGACCAAGTAGCCCAGCTTTTCGATGGCCGAATCGAAGGTGCCGCCGGTGGTGAACGTGCCGACGTGCATCTCGTAGATCACCGCCCCTTCGACCGACCGGCCGGCCCAGCCGTCGTCGGTCCAGGCGGCGTCGGCGGGGTCCCACAGCTGCGATCGCGCATGCACCCCCTCAGGCTGGCGGGGCGATCGGGGGTCGGGCAGTACCGTGGGGTCGTCGTCGAGCAGGTACCCGTATCGCGCCCCCGTCGACGCATCGACGTCCGCGTGCCACCAGCCGTCGTCGGACCGCGTCATCGGGTGCACAGCGCCGTTGACGTCGAGTCGCACCTGCGCGGGTTTGGGCGCCCAGACCCGGAATTCAGTCATGCCGGCGCTCCAACAGGACGACGGGCAGGTCCGAGAACAACTGGGCGGCCGAGGTCGCCCCGCTGGCCACGGCGCCGGACAAGGCGTCGGTCCAGGTGCCCTCGGGCAGCGGCACCACGGTGTTGCCCCAGCCCTTTTCGGCCAGCCGGACCGTCCAGCGGGTCACCGCGACCAGAACGTCGTCGCCGCGGCGAAACGCTACCACGTGGTCGGCGGCGTCGCCTTCGGCGAGCACCGGCCGGTGGCCGCCCCGCAGGAACGTCTCCGGGCGGGAGCGGCGCACCCGAAGCGCCGCGGCGACGACGCGAATCTTCGGGTGCTGCAGGTCTTTCAGCGCGGCGCGGCGGGCGGCATAGTCGACGGCGC